>JBMFXK010000038.1:0-1029 GCA_049964315.1 Clostridia bacterium
CGGATATGACCGCGCCCCGTGAGGCCATCGCCGATCTGAATCGCGTGGAACAGTTTCGGGATCCGTCACACATCCAGGCGCGAACGCCGGACGAGTGGATCGGGCTCGTGCTGACCGCCGGCTTGCGCCTTCAGGTGGTCGAGGTGCTTGTGGAACCGATGACGCCCGAGGAGTGGCTGTCGCCGGTTTCGCCTGACGAGCCCGAAGGAGCTCGGGCGCTTGCGGCTGTACGGGCCTTTTCCGAGCCAGCACGGACCATGATCACGCCCGATGACGCCTTCCTGAAGTACCGGATCCTGGCCGTCGCCCGGAAACCGTGACGTCGGCCGGATTGCAACCAGACACCGGATGGCGGCGTTTTAGCGAGCGATGAAACAATACGCCGTTGCCTCACCAGTTTCGGCTCGACGCGCCTGGCCCGCTTGGGTCCGTGCGCTGATCATGGCTGGGGCTCTCGGCGTAACGGCACCGTCACTCTTCCTGTCACCCAAACCTCCGTCGCCGCCCCAGGTCGCGACAGGCGTTCAGATCCCCACCCTGGTGTCAGGTTGGGCCGGAGGCGTCAGTTCGGCCGTACCCACGCCTGTCTGCCCGCCCAGTGAACAGATGGGGCAGTGTCTGGCCACTCCCTATGGAACCGTGTTGACGTCGGTCTCACCGCGAACGCCGGTGTCGAGCCTCGTGGCATCCATCTGGATCCGCCCGCTCCGCCCCAACCAGTGGGAGAGCACAGCGGCCGCGGTCCACCTGGCCAGTCTCGGGACACCGCTAGACCCCACTCCGCGAGTGTCGCTGGTCGGCGCGACCGGCTCGTGGGTAGTGGTGAACGCATTCGGAACCAACAAGACGGTCGCGGTGGATGCGGTCAACCTGAGTGGCGGTGAGGTCGTTCCGCTGACATCCCTGCCCGCAGTCGTGCTGGGGACCGAGGTGGTGGGCAGCGGCATGGCGCTCGTGGACAACGGTTCATATCTTGAGGTCTTTCGCCTTCCCGCGACAGCCGCAGGCGCTCCCACGCTTGGTTTCTTG
>JBMFXK010000038.1:1039-11643 GCA_049964315.1 Clostridia bacterium
CAGTTGACCGCACCCAGGCCGTGCAGAGCCTTGTTCAGGGATTTCTGGCTCCCGACGTGAAGCTCGCGGGCCTGCCGCCGGCGCCGGCGGCGACCGATGGGGGCCTGGTCTCGTATGAAGCGGGTACGTGGACGCTCCCCTTTCGTGCCCCGCGTGGATGGGTGGTCGTTCCGCCGCATGAGACCGGTACGGTTACCAGCGTGGCGCTGGTCAATCCCCTTCATCCGGGCGAATGGGTGGCTATCCGCACCGACACGCAGCTCACGCTGACGGGAGCGCTGGAGGGCCAAGGGCGGCCCGCGGCGATGGGACTCCCCACGGGCAAGGGCGCCCGCGTGGCATGGCTGTCAGACCGGACCATCGCCTTCTCGACCCCGTCGGGCAAGGATGTCGTCAATGGTGTCATCTATCCCAGCGCACTGGGCGGGGTTGTGGAACTGGAGGTTTCCCTCCCGGCCCGTGACAAGAAGCTGGCCACCGCCATCCTTGACAGCCCCTACCTGCCATACTGACACGCACACACCATCCCCATGCTGAACCTGGGTCTGGCCAGCGCATACGTCCGGCAGAACGGGTCCCCGGCCGACCTCGCCCGGCTCGCGGCTATCGAGGCCGCCTCTGAGGACGGCGCGGCCGGTTACGGGGCCGTCATGACCGGACAGCGCCACGACGGCGGCTTCGCGCCCTTCTGGGTGGCGCACTACAGCAGCGTGGATGCCACCGCATTTCGACTTTGGCAGGTGCGCCCGCTGGATATGGCAGGGGAACGGACCGCGACAGCCCGGGCGGTCCGCTTTCTGGCCAGCCGCCAACGCGATGACGGGACATTCGAGGAAGACCCCTCGGTCGCCGCCCTCGCTCGCAGCTGGGCGCGGCCCGGAGATCCCTCCGCACGCCTTTACCTCACCGCCAACGCGGGATTCATGCTTGCCATCTACCGCCACCGGGCCGAAGCCGGGGCGGCGGTCGGCTGGGTTGACCGGGAAGTGCAGCGGCCGGGCGCCGTGCTCTCGCCGGCAGCGCAGTGGCTCGCGGCGGCGCTGCTCTGGACGGCTGCTCGCACCGAGCGCGCCAGCGTCTTGCTGGCCGGCCTTGAGCCCAGGCTCCCAGACATGGAGGGGGACGGACTGGCGTGGTGTCTCACCAGTCTGCTGGAGGCTGGCCTGCGGCCGGATTTTCCGATTCTGGCCCAAGCCTGGAGCCTTCTCGAGACGCGCCAGCGGCCCGACGGGTCATTTGACAGCCTGGACGGCGACGCGTTCACCGTCCAGGCCACCCTCGGGGTGATACAGGCCGCCGTCCTGCGGGCCAGGAACACCGTCTGAGCGTCGCCCTCTCGCCCGCGGGCTAGAAGGCGTCCTGACCGGTGATGTCCCGCCCGACGATGAGGGTGTGCACCTCGTAGGTGCCCTCGTAGGTGTCCACCGTCTCCAGATTGGCTGCATGCCGCATCGGACCGTAATCAGTGGTGATCCCGTTGCCGCCCAGAAGTTCGCGGGCCATGCGCGCCACCGTAAGCGCTCCCCGCGCATTGTCGCGCTTAGCCAGGGACACCTGCTGATGGCGAAGCTCCCCCGCCTGGTAGAGCTGCCCCAGCCGGAAAGCGGCGAGCTGCATCCGCGCCACCTCGCTCACCATATCAACCAGGCGCTCCTGGACCATCTGGGTGGCGGCGATGGGACGGCCGAAGGCGATGCGGGAGCCGGTGTAACCGAGTGCTTCCTCCAGACACGCCATCGCCGCTCCCACCGTGCCCCAGGCGATGCCGTAGCGCGCCTGCGTCAGGCACGAGAGCGGTCCCGAAAGTCCACGCGCCTCGGGCAGCCGGTGGTCCTCCGTCACCTCCACGCCGTCGAGAAACAGCTCCGACGTGACGGACATCCGCATCGAAGCCTTGGTCTTGATGTCCCGGGCCGTGAACCCGGGAGCATCCGTGGGCACGATGAAGCCGCGGATGACGTCGTCCTCATCTTTGGCCCAGACTATGGCCAGCTTGGCCAATGACCCGTTCGTGATCCAGCGTTTGGCGCCGGACAGAATATAGCCGTTATCCGTCCTGCGAGCCCGCGTCTGCATGGAGGCGGGGTCAGACCCCGCATCCGGTTCGGTGAGGCCAAAGCAGCCGATAATCTCACCCGCGGCCATTTTGGGAAGAAATGCGGTCCGCTGCTCTTCTGAGCCCCAGCGGTAGATCGCATACATGGAGAGCCCGCTTTGCACCGACGCAAAGGAGCGCAAGCCCGAGTCGCCGTACTCCAACTCCCGCATCATGACGCCATACGCGGCACCCGAAAGTCCCGCCCCTCCGTACTTCTCGGGCAGGGAAGGGCCGTAGAGTCCCAGGGCCGCCATCTCCGGAATCACTTCGCGGGGAAACTCGCCCGCCTGCCACAACGCCCCCGCCCGCGGTAGGATCCGATCTTTAACAAACCGGCGGACGACGTCTCGCACCTGCTGTTCATCCGCACCGAGGGTCTCATCCAAACGATAAAAGTCGAGCGCATCGCTCATGTCGTCGCAATCTCCTCTCTCAGGCCACCACTCCGGCCGCACGAAACTCCCGGATGTCGGCCGTCGAATAACCCAGTTCGGCCAGCACCTCATCAGTGTGCTGGCCCAGAAGGGGCGGGGCGCCCGCCCGGCCTATGCGCCGATCGCCATCGTACAACGGCGGCGCCACCATCGAAAGCATCCCCGCGGTGGGGTGGTCAACCTCCACCACGCCCCCGAGCTCCCGGCTTTTGGCCAGGGCCTCCGGCACACTGCCGATAGCCGAAGCCGGCACACCCAGGCGGTCAAGTTCCCTCAGCCACTCGGCGCGGGTGCGCGTCCGGAATGCTTCGTTGAGGGTGTGATGCAGCACCTCTCGATGGGCGACCCGGTCCCGATTCTCACGGAAGCGAGGATCCTGCGCCGCCTCGGGGATGCCCAGCACGGTCGTCAGAGCCTGAAACTGGCGGTTGTTGCCGACCCCGACGGCGATGTGGCCGTCGGTCGTCTCAAAGGTTTCGTACGGCGACAACTGTCCGTGCGCATTGCCGTAGCGGCGTGGGGGACTGCCGGTCACCAGGTGGCCCTGGGCTACATTGATGAGGGCCGCCAACTGGGCGTCCCAGAGCGAGACGGTGACCAGCGCCCCCTCTCCCGACACCCGTCGCTGCTGCAGGGCCGCCTGCAGGCCATTGGCGAGAAAGAGCCCGGTAATGACGTCGCAGAGCGCCACCCCGACCTTGTACGGCTCGCCGTCGACCGGACCGGTCAAGGACATGAGGCCCGAGCCGGCCTGGATCAAAAAATCGTAGCCGGCCCGGTCGTCGCCCGGCGGATAACCCCGGATGCGGCCCCAGACCAGCTCCGGCTTTTCGGCTCGCAGGTCCTCGGGGTCGAGACCGTAACGCTCAAGAGCCCCCGGACGGGCGTTGTCCACGACCACATCTGCCCATCCCAACACGAGTTGGCGGATGAGGGCACGACCGTCAGGGTGCTGCCAGTTGACGGCGATCCCCCGCTTGCCGCGGTTGATGGAGAGATAGTAGGCTGATTCGCCGCCGGCGAATGGCGGACCCCAGGCGCGCGTGTCATCGCCGTCCCCCGGCCGCTCCACCTTGATGACATCGGCTCCCAGATCGGCCAGCAGCATCGTGCAGAGCGGGCCGGCCAGCACCCGGGACAGGTCCAGCACCCGGACGCCGGCCAGCCACCGCGCTTCCGTCATCGTCGTCACACGCGTCCGAAGAACTCCATCGCCACACCGGCCAGCAGCGCGCAGCCGAAGGCGGTGGCGCCCTGTGCGCGGCCGTCCTTGGCTTCCTGACTGTAGGCCATGCCGGCAATGTCGACATGCGCCCAGGGTGTGTCACCGGCAAACGCGCCGATGAAGAGGCCCCCGGTCTGCATACCGCCCCCGCGCCCGCCAATGTTCTTGATGTCAGCGATCGGACTCTTGATCATCTGCTTGTAGGCGTCATCGATCGGGAGCTGCCAGACCGGCTCCGCCGTCCGGCGCGCGGAGGATTCGAGGCAACGCTTCAGGGTCTCGTCGTCGGTGAGGATGCCGGCGTAGGCGCCGCCGAGCGCCATGGCATTGGCTCCGGTCAAGGTCGCGATGTCGACGATCGCGTCCACTTTCCGCTGATGCGCCAGCGCCACGCCGTCGGAAAGCACCAGACGCCCCTCGGCGTCCGTGTTGAGCACCTCGATGCGCATGCCGTTGAGGCTCGTGATCACGTCCCCGGGACGCTGGGCGTGCCCGCCCGGCATGTTCTCGGCCATGCAGGCGATGCCCATCACATTGACCGGCATCTTGGACCGGGCCAGTGCACGCACCGCCCCCATGACCGCTGCGGCCCCGGCCATGTCCGTCTTCATGGTCATCATGCCCTCGCCAGACTTGAGGGAAAGGCCGCCGCTGTCAAACGTGATGCCCTTGCCGACCAGGGCCAGCATGCGGGAGTCATCCGGCGCGCCGCGGTAGGTGGCAATCAGCATCGCGGGCGGCGAATCACTGCCCTGGCCAACCGCGAGGATTCCTCCTGCACCCATTTCCTTCAGTTTGTCGTGGGTGAGGAGTTCGATGGAAACCTCGGCGCCGGAGAGTGCCTCCGTCATGTAACCTGCCAGGCGCTCGGGCGGCTTGTCATTGGCCCCCATGTTGACCCAGTTCCGTACGAACTCCCCTGCCTGCGCCACCTCGATCGCGAGCGGGTAGCGGCCGTCCGTGACCACCGTCACCGATGGCGCGTCCTCTCGCTCCGGATCTGCCTTGTAGCTGAAACGATAGAGACCATCTCCGGCACCCTGCACGACGGAAGCATCCCAGTCGCCCCGATTGGGCATCTCCACCGCTACGGACCGGATGCCCTTCCCCGAGGCGGCACGGACCCCAACGGCGGTGGCCTTGCGCATCGCCCGGCTGTCGGCCTTGTCCTTGCGACCGAGCCCTGTCAGTACGATGCGTCGCGGCGTCCCGCTGTACAGGACCAGCACCTCGCCCACCCGGCCTCGATACCCTTGTGCCACAGCTTCCCCGAGCCCGGGAAAGTCCCCGGCCGCCAGCTCCTCACCTTCGTAAACACCAATTACCAGCGCATCCGTCTCTGGACGCGCACTGGACAAGGACACGTTCAACATGGGCTCGCCTCCCTGGGCTTTCTCCGAACCGGGTCCAATTGGGCGAACTTACCCTCATCGGACTTCGGACACGGCCACAATCCGCGACAACACGCTCCCGCGAGCGTCCGCGGGAGGAGGTCATATGTCACTTCGCATCCCTGTCCAAAGAACCCTCTCGCCCTCCGGGATGAATCCTCTGCCGGTCACGAAAATTCAAGGTGCAAGCGATAGCGGCGCGACCCGAGGCGAACTTCGTAGTCGCCGGGGAGTGCCTGCGCCTCGGGAAGCTCCAGTTCATGCCCGGCCAGAAAGCGGTAGGCGTCCTCATCAAGCAGGGTGAGATGCATCACCACCCCCTCATAGATGTCGTGCTTGACGGTCACGGTGAGACTCCGGTCATCTCCCACATCAAACCGCTGCTCGAAGAACACGTCCGCCTCGCGACTTGAGGGGTCGCGGATGAAGCGTTCCAGACGCTCGAGAAAGTCTGCCGGCAGCCGGAGGGTCGTCTTCCAGATTGCATCGTCCATGTGGTTCCTCCCCCAAAGAGAGTACTCCGCCCGCGGCGCGTGCACCGCACTCAAGCAGTCGCGCCCGCGCCGATTAGACCTGAAGGCACCATACCCGGGTGATCCATCCTTCCCGGGCTCGCCGGCCTCTCGCTGAAGCGACCTTTCCCCGGCGGGGCCCGCATCCTATAATGGCCTCCGGAGGAGATGACCCGAGCCGTGGACGATTCCGTGGACCGGCTCCTGGACCTCTACTACGAGGAGGCGGCCGTAGACGGGCCTCAGGTGCTGGGCTTCACAGAGCGCGCTCTCCAGGGCCGGTACGGGCCGGTGGAGCGTGCCGTGCTGATGGCCTTTCTCGACCGGCTGGAAGTCATCATCGCCGGCAATATTGAAACCCGCCTCGAAGAGGCGCCCGGGCAGGAGCAGCAAGCTGACGAAGCGCTCGAACACACCCGTCAAGAGTTTGGGCGGGCACGAGACCTCGTCGCCGGCACCGGAGCCTGATGCCCCTGCAGTGACTAGCCTTGACAGCCTCCCGCATAGACCTGTTCGGGGGGCATCATCACGACCGTCCGTTATCGCCGCCTCTTACTCCTGACGGCCGCCACAGTCATGACCGTGCTGTCGGCCTGGCTGTTCGGTGAGACCCGCACCGTGGCCGGCGGGCATCCCGTCCTGGTGACAATTGACCCTGGCCACGGCGGGATCGATCCCGGAGCCGTCGGTGCCGAGGGGCAGCTGGAAAAGCACTGGAACCTTCAAATAGCCCAGGATCTGGCTCTCCGTCTCCGTTCCTCGGGCCTCGCGGTGCTCATGACCCGATCAGGTGACCGCACCCTCTCGCGGCCCTACTCGGTGCGCCAGGAACTCATCAACCGCGCCGGTCTTGCCAATCGGGCCGGGTCCTGGATTTTCCTCTCCATTCACCTCAACGTCGAGTCGACCGGAAGGGTGTCCGGGCCGATCGTGTACTATCAGGCGGGCAATCCCGCCGCGCATCGCCTCGCGAGCGACCTGGAGGCGGCACTGGCATCGGTGAGTCAGACCCGGCACCCGCCCCGTCCGTCCCACCTCATGCTGCTCATGCTGAGCCGCATGCCGACCGTCATCGTCGAGCTGGGCTTCCTCAGCCATCCGGCCGATCGCGCCCGGCTCGGAAACACGGCCTACCGGGCAGAGCTGGCCGCCGCGCTGGCGCGGGGAATCCTCACCTACCTCCGCCGTTAGCACCGTGTCTCCCACGGCACAAGGTGCTGCCCGCTCCTCGCGGTCACCGCCACCGCACGATGGACCGTTACAGAAGCTCCAATCCGGCTGCCGACACTATTCCTGAACCTCCCACCAAGCAGGGAACGCGGGGGGTTTCATGTCCGATGTTGTCGACCTGGATGATGGAAACATCGGTCCGGCACGGGCATCCACCACGAGGGCCTGGAGTACCTCCTGGGCGCCTTCCTGAGCCTCAACCACTGCGTCCATGTCCGCAGTACCAGACCCCGCAGTGGCGCGGGGGTGCCCGCGCAGTCGCAAGACGTTAAGCCAGCGATGACGCGACGTCGAGCAAATATCCCTCCAGGACCACGATGGCATCGTCAAGAGCCGGCTCCCACGGAGTGGCGAGGAGGTACCCGAGGCAGGACAGGTGGCCGCCCCAGACCCTGCCGCTCCCTGTTCCGGCGCGGATAACGCGCATGGGCCCTTCCCCGGGTGGGCAGGAGCCCGACCGGCTCCCGGGAGGCGGTCCGCTTTTCAAACCATTCGAGTTCTCGTGCGTCGGGCAGACCAAAGGCAAATGCCACATCCGGTCCCTGCAAGGCTATCACGCGGCTTTGAGCGCTGAGGAGCTTAAGGAGAATGGTGAGATCGCTTATACCGCCCGGGTGATGAGGACTCCACCCTAGCGGTTCTTCCACCCAGATCCAGCTGGACAAATACCCGGCCATTGCCGGACTGCAGCAAACAGGGGTCTGGCCCCTCCCCCTTTAGGATCCCTCCTCAGATTCCACCAGCACCACGGCCAGCGCAGCCATTCCTTCTCGTCGCCCAACAACCCCCAGTCCGTCGCCGGTCTTGAACTTGATGGAGACGGCAGGACAGTCGAGCAACCGTGCCACAGCCTCGACCATGGCTTGTCGGTAGCCCGAGAGGCGGGGAGCCTGGGCCATAATGGTTAGATCCGCGTTCACTACCCGAAACCCACGCGCCCGTACGTCCGCCATTACTTCGGCCATCAGCTTCACGCTGGAGATGCCGGGGCTGACCCGATCCTTCGGAAACCAGCTTCCCAGGTCTCCCGCCCCGATTGCGCCCAGCAGCGCGTCCATCACTGCGTGCAGGCCGACATCCGCGTCTGAATCGCCATGCAGGCCATACTCATGAGGAACCTCGACGCCTGCGAGCCACAGCGGGTGGCCCTGGCGCAGCGGATGGACATCGTACCCCTGCCCGACCCGGATCATCGCGGATCCCTCCAATGCCGTACAAGCCAATCCCAATCTTCGCCGGTGGTAACTTTTCGGTTCACGCTCTCGCCCTCCACCACCACCACGGGATGGCCCGAGGCCTCGAGCCAGCTCACGTCGTCGGTGACACCACCGGCCTGTTGCCGGAGGGACGACAAGGCCCAGTCCGTCCGGAATATCTGGGGGGTCTGGGCCAGGATCACGGATGCCCGCGGCAGTGTCTTCTTTACATGACCATGCTCGACTAGTTTGACCGTGTCGGTCGCCGGAAGCCCCGGCAGCGCAGCACCTGTCTCCCGGGCAGCATGCAGGACCCGGGCGATGAGCCCGGACGACACGAGAGGGCGTGCCGCGTCATGCACAGCCACATACGCCGTAGTCACCGCCCGGATTCCAATGGCGGACGACTCCCAGCGCTCCCGGCCGCCGGCCAGTGCCCGCACCGGAAACGGGAGGGAGGAGGCATGTTCGCGGGCATCGGCCACTTTGTCCGGGCCTACCACCACGACAGCTTCCCGCACGAGGTTGGAAAACCGGCTGGCGGCCCACCACCATAACGGGCGGCCCTCAATCTGACGCCAGACTTTGTTCTCCCCGCCCAGGCGGGTGCCCTGGCCCGCAGCTACCAGCACCAGGCTCAGGTCCCCATCTTCCTGCTTCAGATCACGCCCCCCATCCGCCCTAACGCTAAGCTTCGACCGCCGGCGTGGCAACGCGAAAAGAGAAAAAGCCCGCGGATTCGCGGGCTTTCTCCAACCAAGGGCCTACTGGGCGTCGTTCACCGCAGGAGATAGGACCGGTTTCAGTTTCGCGAAGATCATGCGGCCGGCTGCTGTCTGCAGCACGGATGTCACCAGCACGCTGACGGTCTGGCCCACGTGCTTCCTGCCGCCGTCGACCACGATCATGGTGCCATCGTCGAGATAGCCGACGCCCTGACCCACTTCCTTGCCATCCTTGATGACGTGGACCAGCATTTCTTCCCCGGGCAGCACCACCGGTTTGACGGCATTGGCCAGCTCGTTGATGTTCAGCACCGGGACACCCTGGAGATCGGCTACTTTGTTGAGGTTGAAGTCGTTGGTAATGACCTTGCCGTCCATCATCTTGGCAAGCTTCAGGAGTTTGATGTCCACCTCGTTAGCGGAATCTACATCCTTTTCGTAGATCTGGACCGGCATCTTGAGCTCTTTCTGGATGCGATTCAACACATCGAGACCCCTGCGGCCGCGGTTGCGCTTGAGCACGTCCGCCGAATCGGCGATGTGCCGGAGTTCCTCCAGGACGAAGCCCGGAATCACGAGCGGTCCCTCCAGGAATCCGCTCGCGCAGATGTCCGCGATGCGTCCGTCAATGATGACGGACGTGTCCAGGATCTTCGGCTTAGGGCCGTCGTTCCGGCCGCGGGACGGGGAGAGCTTGGGCAGCCAGGCACTCGGACGCAGCAGGTCTTCCTTCTTGCGGGAGGCCACTCTGAGCCCGATGTAGCCGCAACCGACTTCGATCGCGAGCCGGACGACGAGCCCCGGGGTGCCAAATCCCCCGAAGGGGTAGCCCACTAGAAACGCTACCAGAAGTCCGACAATAAGACCGATGGCGCCTGCCATAAGGTCGGCCGACGGCGTCCGCCAGAGTCGCCCTTCCACCCATGTGATGATGTGCGTAGCCTGACGGACCACCCAATTACTCGCGAAGAATCCCACGACTGCGCCGGCCAGGGTTCCTGACACGGCATAAGCACCGATCCGCGTGTAGCCCAGGCCCGCCAGCACCGGCCACGTTTGCCACAAGCCCCGGTTATCCAGGACGAGTGCCAGGCCGAGAAGGGCACCGATTATCGTAAGGATGCGCCGCCATGTCCTGTCCAACGCGGGTCACCTCCTCAGAACTGGCTTTCCCCTCAGGCGGCGGAAAAATACCCACAATTTACTATTGCCCCACCGAAGCCCCGCCTGGGATCAGCCCCATCATCTCAGCTTTTGGCGAGGGCTTCTACCCCTCCCCTTTGCGTGTCTCGCTTTTTCATCCCGTGAAGTTCCTGGGTGTCTTGGAAATGGCGCTACAATGCCAAATTGACACGCGAAAAGTCGGTTCCTATAATGAGTGCACTTCCGGAAAGGGGGCGCCCAGTGGACAGTCCAATGGAACCGCCGCGCTTGTTGGAGGCCTACCAGGACACCGTCGATGAGGCCCTCATCCGGCACCGGAGCGTGCTGGATGCCCTTTCCAAGTCACAGGAAGCACACGCCCGTCTTTCCCGCGCCATCGCCACGGCCGTCACCGTATGCGGCTGCATCTCCATCGAAGCCGAGCGTCAGCGCATCCCTGCAAACGCCGATCTGAATCACCTCCACGAATACGTGCGCTCCCACATAGGCGGCGAGCTGTGCGCGCGCTGCCGGGAGGAAGTGGAGGTTGAGCTGGGCCAGATGTTGTTCTACGAGACAGCTCTGGCGTCGCTGTTCGGGCTGTCGCTGGACGCGGTCTTGAAGCGGGATCTGGCGCGTCTACGGACCCT
>JBMFXK010000039.1:0-11379 GCA_049964315.1 Clostridia bacterium
CTGGGAGTACCTGACCACGCCGGTGTCCGGGGAGCTCTGGAACTCGCGGGGGCCGAACGTGGAGCGGTACTTCGACGAGCATGCCGATGTACCCACGGTCTACTCCGGGGGTTGGTATGACTCGTACACTCGCGCCACCATCCGCAACTTTCTGGGCCTTCGGGCGAAGAAGTCGTCGCCCCAGTTCCTCTTTATGGGGCCGTGGACGCATGGCGGCCAGGAGCCGCTTCACACATTTGCCGGTGACGTCGACCTGGGCGCAGAGGCTGCGGTGGATTTCCTCGACCTCCAGCGGCAGTTCTTCGACCGCTATCTGAAAGACGAACCGGCCGAGGAGGCTCCCCCCGTCCGGTACTTTCTCATGGGCGGCGGAAGCGGCGCCCGCCGTATCGACGGGCGCATGGACCACGGAGGATCCTGGAAGACCAGCGACACGTGGCCGCCGCCGGGCGCACATCCGCACCCACTCTTTCTCGGATCGCACGGCGAACTGCTGGACCGGGCCCCGACTGAGGCCGGCGTCAGAACCTTCGTCTACGATCCCCGTGACCCGGTTCCCACTATCGGCGGCAACATCTCGTTCCTGAAGTACATCTGGCCGCTTCCGGAGCACCTGGAAGACGTCCCGGTGGCCACCCGCCTCGCGCACGTCTCCCCGATCGGGGGTCAGGATCAGCGCACGCGGCCGGGCCTTTTTGGCGCCCGCCCGCCATACGGGGGGTTGGAGTCGCGCCCGGATGTTTTGATGTTCGTGACCGCGCCGCTGCGAGAGGAGGTCGTGCTCGCAGGGCCGGTGACCATCACGCTTTATGTGTCCAGCGACGCCCCCGACACCGACTTCACGGCCAAGCTCATCGACTGGTACCCGGAATCTTCAGACTACCCGGAGGGCTACGCCCTGAACATCACGGACGGCATCACGCGGCTTCGCTTCCGGGAAGGCGTCGACGAGGAGCGTCCGGTCCCGCCCGGTACGGTGGTGCCCGTCACGCTGAACCTGTACCCTTCGGCCAACCGGTTTGCGGCCGGCCACCGCATCCGCCTGGACGTGTCGAGCAGCAACTTCCCCCGTTTCGACCTGAATCCCAACAGCGGCGAACCTGTCGGGCAGGGGCGGGTGGCGCGGGCAGCCGTCAACCGGATCCACCTCGGCCCGGCGCACCCGTCGGCCCTGGAGCTGACGGTGCTCCCGGCTGGTGGGTAGGGAGCATCAGCCCCGGAGCGGGATCCGGTAGACGGACGTGCTCGCCGTGATGGCCAGGAATCGGGAACCGCCTCGCGAACCAATCTCGACGTTTGCCACCTGCTCCGGCGCGCGCAGATGGCCCAGGATGCCACCGGCCGTGTCGATGATGAAGACGCCGCCCGGTCCGGCCAGAAAGATATAGCCTTCGCGGGAGACCCTGAGCCCATCGGGCAGGCCCCGCCCGGAGCTCCGGTTCAACACGGCGAATGGCCCCGTGTCTCTGAGCCTGCCCTCGGTATCCACCTCGAACCGGCGGAGCGAGCTCTTCACCGTGTCGGCCACATACAGCATCCGCTGGTCGGGCGAGAAAGCGAGCCCGTTTGGTGTGACCAGATCGTCCGCCACCAGTTCAGTGGTGCCTCCCGGGTCGACCCGATAGACACCACAAAGGGGCTGTTCCTGCTCGGCCGGATATCCGACCTCCAGCCCGTCGATGCCGTAGGTAGGATCGGTAAACCAGATGCGGCCGAGGCGATCGACCACGATATCGTTCGGACTGTTGAAGCGGCGACCCGCAAAGCGTTCCGCGAGCACCTCGTACCCGCCGTCTCTAGCCAGGCGCGCCACGCGCCGCCCTCCGTGCTCGCAGACCAGCAGGAAACCCCCGGGGTCCCGGGTCATACCGTTCGCCTTCCGGCTCGAGCGCCGGAAGATGGACACCTCGTAACTGTCGGCCGCCCAGCGGTAAATGGTGTCGGCGGGAATGTCCGTGAAGTACAGCGCGTCGTCTTCCTCGACCCACACGGGGCCCTCGGTGAAACGGAATCCCCCTGCCAGCGGCTCCCATTCCACGTCCGCGTCCACGATCTCAAGCGCGCGCGGATTGCGCACGTCCAACACGGCCACTAGTCTTCCTCTTCTCTCGGGATGTGTTGTTCTACCACCACCAACTGGAAAGTCGTTGTCAAGATTTCGTGAGCCCGTCGTAAAGGCCTGCCAGGTACATGGCGCCGAGAGCCCGGTCATAGAGCCCGTAGCCGCCGTGGCCATCCTCGTCCCAGATCCGGCGTCCGTGGTCCGGGCGCACCGGCCCCGTATACCCTGCCTCGTTCAGCACCCGTACCACGGCGGCCAGATTGAGGTCACCGTCCCGGTGCCCTGATTCATGAAACTGGCGGGGGCCATCGTGCACGATGTTGCGCAGATGTGCGAAGTGGACCCGTCCCTCGGCTGCAAATCTTCGCATGATGGCGACGACGTCGTTGCCGGGAGAGGCTCCCAGTGAGCCGATACACACGCACAGCCCGTTTGACGGATGGTCGTAGAAGGAGAGCAGCCGCGCCAGATCCTCTGCCCCGGTGACAATCCGGGGCAGGCCCCAGACGTCCCAGGGCGGGTCGTCCGGATGGATGGCCAGACGGATGCCGGCGTCTTTGGCGGCGGGGCCTACGGCGCGCAGGAAATACGCCAGATTCTCGGTGAGGCCCGCGTGCCCGAGTTCGCGGTACTCCTCCAGCAGACGTTCGGCCTCCTCAACGCTGTAGCTCGGGTCCCAGCCCGGCAGCCTCCGAAGGACAGCCGCCGCCTCACGGATGGAGAGGCGCTCGAAGGACTGCCCGTCGTAAGCGAGGCTGGTGGACCCATCCGGCAGCCGATGCTCCAGATCGGTCCGCATCCAATCAAACAGGGCCATGAAGTTGTAGGTGACGACGGGAATCTGTTCCGCGCCCAGGTGGGCGAGCGAGGCCATGTAGTTCGCGATGTATCGATCGCGGGTGGGCCTGCCCAGTTTTATTTCCTCGTGAACGGGAAGACTCTCCACCACGGACACCGCCAGACCCGCGGCCGAGACCTCGCCTTTCAGGCGCCGGATGCGCTCCCGGGTCCATACTTCTCCCACCGGGACGTCGTAGACGGCCGTCACGACCCCGGTCACCGCCGGTATCTGACGGATGTCTGACAGCCGCACCGGATCCCGATCGCCATACCAGCGAAACGTGACTTTCATGGGTGTCACTCCAACAACAGCACTGTCTACGACTCTTCGGGCGCAAACATCACCAGCACCAGGAGGTCTTCCACGATGTCCACGAACCGGTGGGCCCGTCTCTTTTCCACGAAGAGAAGCGAACCCGGGCCCACCGCCACCGACTCGGCTTCCGATTCGACGCGGGCCTGACCGGCCACCACGTAGTACAGTTCGTCCTGCTCATGCGGCTTCTGTGGGTCAGAAGAACCGGTGCTGAGCCGATAGAGGCCGGCAGACATGCTGCCCGCGCGAAGAAGCTCGTGGTAGCGCTCATTCACGTTCTCGGACGCCATTTTGGGAAGACTCCAGGCTTCCACACGAACTCCCCCTGACGGCATCATACTCCCTCAGACGGGCTCATTCTCGCGATTTCTTAGACCCCAGGTGTCTCTTTCATGATATCCTGGTGCCCGAGGGTGGCAGACTCCGGTCGGATACCCGACTTCCTCGTCTCGGAACACGACGTGTCCTGGTCGACCCCGAGAACTCTGCCATGGTCCGGCATGATTGCCTTCCCCCTAGTTGGGCCTCGTGGTTTGCATAAGTTGAAAGGCAGGCTATATGTCTTCGGACGAGAGCCAGCGCTCTGGCGATGGGCTCACTCCGCGTGGCTGGCGGACCCTTTCCCAAACACCCGGCAGTCTCAAGGCACTGCTGGTGGGCAGTGCCATCGCCGACCTGGGAAACGGCTTCTTCCGCCTCTCGCTGCCCTGGCTCGTATACAACCTTACCGGCTCGTCGGCCGCGCTCGGAACACTCGTGGCGCTTACCTACCTGCCCACGCTCTTGATGCCGTGGATTGGCCGCCTCGTAGATCGGACCGCGATCCGGCTGGTGATGGTGCTGAGCCTCCTGCTCCAGTTCGTCACGCTGGGGGCGCTGGTCGTCCTGCTCCGCATGCACCGGCTTGACATCCCGCTGGTCGACATCGGCGCGCTCCTGGCCGGAGCGGGCGGACTCGTCGCCTGGACATCCACCGAAGTGGCGGTGCAGCGGCTCACCCCACCGGTGGCGCGCGTGGCTGTGAACGGGTTGTGGTGGATGCTGTTCAATATCTCCTGGTATGTCTCCCCGGCCCTCGCCGGACTGGTCATCGGCCGGCTCGGGATCGACTGGGCGCTCGTTTTCAACGCCGTCGCCGTGCTGGTCATGTTGGTTCCGGTCATCATGCTGCCGGCGCTTCGTCCGGTGGCGGCCGAGGGTGGGCCGTTCGGTGAACCCTGGCGAGCGCTCAGAAGCGCCCAGGACGTGTTCATCGCCACCGTGGTGTTCGGCTACTGGAACTTCACCTGGGCGGCGGTCTACGCCCTGGAGGTGTTCCTGTTCCGGCACCGGCTGCATCTGTCGGCGCCGATGGTGGGGCTGGTCGGGCTGGTGGCGGGCGTATTTCCCACCGTCCTTACGGTCCTGGCGCCGTACATCGTGGCGCGGGTGCAGACGGTCTGGCTCCTGTCGGCGTCCCTGCTGATATCGGGCTGTGGGATGCTCGTGCTGGCCGTCGCCCACAACTGGTGGACGGCCACGCTGGCCCTCGGTCTGATTGACGGTGTCGTCGCCCCGGTGGGAATCGTCGTGGCCACGCTCTCGCAACGGTCCATCCCGTCACGCCTATATGGTCAGGTGGTAGGGTGGCAGACCTTCATCCAGGGGGGCGGCAGTCCACTCGCCAGCATCCTGGCCGGCGCGGCGGCCGTGGTGGTGGGCGCCGGTGGCGCCATCGGTGGGGCCGCCGCCTTTACCCTAGCCGCCGGTGTCGTGCTTCCCGCGTCGCCATGGCGGCGCATTCTCCAGCGGTCGGCCCCACTTTCCTAGGCAGTTCCCATGCTGCACCCAGGCTGCCAACAGAAAGAATAGGAAAGTTCCTGAACCGATCAAGGATTCCCGGCCTGTTGTGTAGAATTTACCGTTGTTCAAGGGGGTTTCCCCACAGCACCCAGCACGAGCGCAGCACATTGTGGATGGCGTCAATCGAGGAGTGCGCTGGCGGGATGAACGTCCAAGGACATCCGAGGACGGTGCCCCAGACCGTCCAGGGAGAGGAGCAGTACAGTGAAAACCCGTCGATGGCGAGGGTGGGCCGTTGCCCTGGTAGGCGCCGGCGCCCTCATCCTGGCCGGTTGCGGTTCCGCCGCCAGCCCGAGTAGCTCGGGAATTGCGCCCGGCCTGAGCTCAAAGTCCATTACGCTGAGCGCCGGGGTCCAACTAGAGCCGAACTGGTATTTCCCGGTCGTCTCCGCTTCGGCCTGCAGCGTAATCAATTACAGCGTTGTATCCCAAATGTATTATCCGCTCGTATTCACCAACACAAAGGACCAGATCGACTATTCGAAGTCCATCGCCTCCGGCATCACGGTCTCCAACAACGACACCGTCTACACCATCTCCCTTCACCATAACTGGAAGTGGAGCAACGGCCAGCCCGTGACCGCCCAGGACGTGGTGTACGCGTGGGAAATCGCCGACGCGTCCACTGGCCCGCACTCACCGTGGCAGACCTGCAATGACGGCAGCGGCGGCGTACCCACGTTGTGGAAGAGCGTCGTGGCCACAGGGCCATACACGGTGGTCGTCACCATCAACAAACCCACCAACCCGGTATGGTTCGAGTACAACGGCATTGCCGCCAACCTGGTGCCAATTCCGAAGGCCACGTGGGACCGCTACTCGAGCATGAGCCAGGAGCTCAAGTGGATTGACAGCATTGCCAACTCGCCGACCAACCCCGCCTATAAGGTGATTGACGGACCTTACGGGCTCGGCACGGTTGTGAACGATGAGTACTGGACGATGGTGGCCAATCCCAAGTTTACGTTGAAAAAGGCCACGATCAAGGAAATCCTCTTCGAGTACGAAACCTCGAACTCCAACCTGTTCGCGGGCCTCCGCAAGGGTCAGTTCTCCTACGCCACCATCCCGACCTCGTACAACAAGGACATCAATCAGCTACCGTCGTATTACCAGAAGCAGACTGCCCCGTACTCCTTCTGCTTCAACTATATGCTGCCCAACGTGGACACCACCGGACCGGAGGCCGCTATCGGCAAGGTCTTCGCCCAGCATGCGGTTCGCGAGGCGTTGCAGCTCGGTATCGACCAGCCCTCCATCATCAAGCTAATGGGCGGAGCGGGTCTGGCAACACCCGGCTGGAGCCCGGTGCCAAAACTTCCCAACAATCCGTTCTACGATCAAAGCCTCAAGAATCCTTACCCGTTCAACATCCAAAGGGGCATCAAGGTCCTGGAGGCCGACGGGTGGCATATGCAGAACGGCGTCATGGTGAAGAACGGACAGCCGCTCGCGTTCCAGTTCCTGGTCGCGTCAGGTTCCCAAACCGATACCAACATCGCCGAGCTGATCCAGTCCGACTGGGCCAAAGAGGGCATCAAGGCCACCATCAAGGAGGAGCCGTTTAACCAGGTCATCGCCACCAACGACACGAACTTCCAGTTCGAGTGGTGGGGCGGCGGCTGGTGCTACGGCGCCACCGACCCGACCGGTGACCAGTTGTTCGCTGCGACCTCGGCGGCTAACACGAGCGCGTACGACAACGCGACGATGAACAAACTCATCGCGGAGTCCATCGCGCCGCAGTCAGTCGCACATGCCCAGAAGGTTCTGGACGAGTACCAGCAATTCACCGCGACTAATCTGCCCGTCATCTTCCTGCCGAACCAAACCGGGCTGCAGGTTGTGAAGACGGGGTTGCATGGCGTGAACCGGTACACGAACGACATCTCAGGGTACGTCGAGTACAACTACTGGTCCGTGGGCGCTAACAAGTAGCACGTCTGCGTCTGCTAAGAAAGAGGGCGGGAACCCCGCCCTCTTTCTGTTGGCGCGCCATCGCCTCCGATTGGACTTGGTCGTACGATAAAGTAGGTTGTCGCCATCCAGCCTCCCGACCAATGAAGGGGCGATCCTATGGACGAGAGTCCGATGCTGATATTTGGCGGCCGGGCCAGCCCGCGTCTCACCCAGCGCATCTGCGCGTATCTCGGGGTCAAACAGGGTCGGAATCAGACGCTGCAGTTCTCTGATGGCAATCTGTTCGTCCGGGTGGAAGACAACGTGCGCGGCCAGGACGTCTACCTGGTCCAGTCCACGGGATATCCGCCCAACGACAACTTCATGGAACTGCTCTTCTGGATCGACGCCTTCAAGCGCGCGAGCGCCGCGTCTGTCACCGTCATCATTCCGTATTTTGGATACGCCAAGGGGGATAAGAAGGACGAGCCCAGGGTGTCCATCCGGGCGCGGGTCTGCGCCGACGCGATCGAGGCCGCCGGCGCCGATCGTATCGTAACCATGGACCTGCATGCACCGCAGATTCAAGGGTTCTTTCGCAAGCCCGTCGACAATCTCTACGCACTCCCGATCCTGGTCGACCGCATCCGGACCCTCCCGCTTAAGGATCCGGTGGTGGTCTCCCCGGACGTCGGCTTTGCGAAGCCCGCCCGGCGGTTTGCCTCTGCGCTCAGCACCACGCTGGTCATTGCCGACAAGGAGCGCACCGGACACGACGAGCATGCGTCGGTGCTGAACGTCATCGGAGAGGTAGAGGGCCGGGATGCCGTCATCGTCGACGACTTCACGGCTTCAGCCGGCACGCTAATAGAAGTGGCGCAGGCGCTGTCGCGGCGCGGGGCCCGCAATGTCTGCGCGGTGGTCAGCCACGGGGTCCTGGGCGAGGGCGCCCAGGAACGGCTGCAGCGCAGCCCCATCCAGCGCCTTATCGTCACGGACACCGTCGAGCATCCCGCCGAGGAGCTATCGGACCAGGTGGAGATAGTCTCGGTGGCTCCGCTCTTTGGTGAGGCGATCCGCCGCATTCACCACCGCGAGAGCATCAGCGCCATGTTTCCGGAACCGTCCGTGTCCCAGCACGACTAATCACGCAGACGAGGGAGCCCTGCCGAGATGGCGGGCTCCCTCAGGTTTTGACTACTTGCTGAAGGAGAGGTCGTTGTTGGGGACGAAGGCCTGGATGTCGTTGTACGCGCTGCCCCACCCATGCACGGTGTTCTTCTCCAGGAAGAGGCCGTCGGGCGTCGGCATCCAAAGCACCGGCAGCTGCTGGGAAGCGTAGATCTGGTACGCGTTGAAGCGCTCGGTGATCTGAGCCGCTGTCCCCCCCTGCACCGACTGGTCGATGAGGCGGGTCATCCTGGCATTCTGATAGGCACCCGGATTGAAGCCCTGCAGCGAGTTGAACAGCCCGTCCCCTGACGGATAGTAGTCGGGCTCGTAGCTCCACTTGAACCCGATCTGCACCACCCACTTGCTGGAGTTGGACACACTCCCGATGTCATTGGACACGTTGTCGATGGACTGCGGATTCAAGGTCGCGTCTATGCCTTCCTGACCCCAGTCCGCCTTCAGAATCTGAGCGATGTCCTGGCTGGACTGGTCGCCGCTGGGGTAGAGAATCTGGAAGGCAAGCTTGTGTCCACCCTTCTCCAAGACGCCGTTCTGCATACGCCACCCATTCGCCTCAAGGAGGGCCTTGCCGCGTGCCGGGTCGTACGGATACGGGTTCTTGAGCCCCTTGTCGTAGAACACGTTGGCCGGCCTCACCGGCACCGGACCGTAGGTCGGGGTTGCATACCCGTGATAGACCGCCCGGATGATGGCGGGCTGGTCGATGCCAAGCTGGAGCGCCTGGCGCGCGTAGAGCTTGGCGAAGAGACCTCCCACCCCCTGAGCATTGGGGCGCATATTCAGCGCCCCCATGAAGTAGCCAAACAGCGGCTGGGTGACCAGATGATACCCTTTCGCCTGATGGATCGACTTCAAGAGGCTGAAGCTGATGGGTGCAATGTCCACACTCCCTTTCAGCACCGCCGCAAAGGTGGTGTCGGACGAACCCTCGTACTGGTAGGAGATCTTGGGGATCGCGGGCTTGGGGTTCCCGTCGAAGTTGGGGTTGGCCTTGTACAGCCAGTACTGGTCAGGCACGTACTGCGAGATGTCGTAGGGGCCGTCGACGATTTTAAAGATAGGATTGAGCGGCTCGTTGCCCAGCTTATCGATGAAGTGAAGCTCCTGCGTCATGCTGCTGTATTTGTCCCAAGCGGAGGGTACCGGCACGAGCTGGGCGAGCCCGTTCAGCTCGAACCAGGTCGGGTTGACCGGTGAGGTCGTGCTCACCGTCAGCGTGTAGGGTCCGTTAACCGTCACGCTCTTCCACTGGGATGGCACGCCCCCTTCGGATGCGAAGCAGTAGGGCAGCACGGACGTGGGCTGGCTGGAGGCGTCAATCAGCTTCCAATCAAACAACACATTCTGGGCCGTGACCGGCTGGCCGTTGGACCAATGCCACTTCGGGTTCAAACGGATGGTGTAGGTTTGATCGTTGTTGGACACGGTGATGCTCTGTGCGATCGACTGCGAGTAGTCGATGGTGTCCTTGGAGCTTATCCAGAGAACCGGCAGGTACATGTCGGGCCCGCTGATCCCGCCGCCACTCACGGTGCCGCAATTTATGGTGGGCACGAGCGGCGGCCACCAGTCCAATGGACTTTGTGGCGACAGAGCAATCGTGAGCTCGCTCGGGGTGCTCGACGACGTGGCGACAGCCGGAGAGCCGCAGCCGGCGAGACCCAGCGCCGCCATGAGCGCCAACGCTTTCCATGCACCGTTCCGACGGGTCACGCTTCCCTTGAGCCAATCAATCATCGCGAGTCCCCTTTCGGATGCATGCACACACGGGTCGCCGAGGTCGGAACCCCAGCGGGTATGGTAGTGATGCCGTAGAGTGTACTGGAATTCGGGCCGCTTGGCGAAATATGTCAACGGGCTCGGTAAATCTGAAGGTCACCTTAAGAAATATGAGCGGCTCTCCCCGCTCATACACCCGACTGGGCCTGCGACGCCTACCCACGGGCTTCTCGGAATCGGTGCTTCGTGTGGCGAGCAACGCGCGAGCCGCCTATCCCTGTTCTTCGTCGGGGATGACGACGGGCACGTCACGGCCGCGTTGGACATAGAGGTGCGGCCAGGCTGTCATGCCGGCTCACAGCCCCAGGGGCCCAACGGCACCAGAACAACTCCGACTGTCACGGTCAGACGGGCCAGATACAGCCCGTGAGGAAAGTTCGGGCCAGACTTAATGGACCGGGTGCGTCGCGGTGCCGGGACGCGGCTCGCACTTTTCCCCACAGGGCGCTGTGCGAGTCGGAGGAATCACCCGTGGCGCAGAGAAGGGGTCTAAGCCCCCTACAGCTTGTCTCTCCAGGAAAGGAGCACTCCATGTCGAGCCCGCGTCATGTCACTGAGCTTCCTCCCATTACGCCCGAGGACCTGGCTCACATCGTACAAGCGGGCGCGCCCCAGCTGATGCCTGATGGAAGCCTCCTCTACACCACCACTCGCTGGGAAGCCAATGAACGCCGTATGCGGCTCATCAAGCAGCCGACGGTCGGTGAACCCACTATGCTCTTCGACGGGGATCTGACCGACCCGGCCCTGTCTCGTGACGGCAAAAGGATCGCCTTCGCTGGCCGAGTGAATGGCGAGGCAGGCGTTGCCGTTCTGGAGGTCGACTCCAAGGCGGTTCACCTCGTCACCAAGTTTGCCGGCAGTGCGCGGGCGCCGTTATGGTCCCCCGACGGCACTCGCCTTCTCGTAGAGGTGTTGGCCCCGACGCCTGAGGCACCCCAGGATCCGCGGGTGATGACGCGCGTGCGTTACGATCTCGACGGACTCGGGCACCTTGGCTCCCGCACCTGGAATGTTTATGTGATAGACGTCGCCTCTGGAAACGCCACCGCCATCGGGACGCCGGAATGGCATCACCTCTATCCGTGCTGGGCACCGGACGGACGGCGCATCGCCCTGATCACCACCCGGAGGCCTGATTGGGACATCGAATGGGTCTGGGACCTGTATACGGTGGATCTAGAATCCCACGAATGGCGATGCCTCACGAACTCGGACGGTGTGGCCCGGATGCCGGTCTGGTCCCGGGACGGGACTCATATCGCGTACTTCCACAATCACACGCCGCTCACCAGCTCCACCTACGACTATCATCTGATGGCGGTGGCAAGCGACGGCACGGACGAGCCGCGCTGTCTGTCCCACAGTTTCGACCGCGGCTCTCCGCAAGGGATGGTGCCGTTTCGTGCGACGGCTCCGGAGGAGCTTGGCGACGGCCGCTTCATCA
>JBMFXK010000040.1:0-11360 GCA_049964315.1 Clostridia bacterium
TGCTGAACGTCGAGCCGATTGACCGCGCAAACCGCCTGCAGGCCCTTCCCAATGTCATCCTGACGCCTCACGTGTCGTCATTCACGAATGAGGCGTGGCTCCGGATCGTGGCGCGAGCCGTGGACAACGTCCTCGACGTCCTGGCGGGCCGCCTTCCCGAGGGAGCCGTGAACCCTGACGTGCTTGCCCGCCATACGCGTTGAATCGCCCGCAGAGGAGATGTGAGGCAGATGGAGATCCTGCTGGTCCACTACACCGTGCCCGCGGAAGAGATGGACGGGGTCCTGGCCGACTTCCGCGAGATGTGCGACGAGGTCGCCGAAAACGAGCCCGGCTGCCTCGTGTATCGTCTGCACCGCGACCGCGAACACCCGGGCGAGCTCTGGCTGTACGAAGCCTACGACAGTCCCCAGAGCTTCGACGCCCATATGGTCACGCCCCACTTCCGGCGCCTGGTGGAGGACCGCATTCGCCCGAAAGTGGTGGCCCGCGAGCGGTGGCTCCTGGCACCCGTCGAGGAGGCTCGCCGCTAGATGCCGGCGGACCGGGCCGGAGCATCCACCAGCGCACCGGTGGACCGCCTGACTCGAGCGGACTTCCAAGCCATCCTGGCCGACATTTGGGCGTTCTGGCCGAATGGGGCGCCGCCGGTGTTCCACCCGATGTTTCTGGAGGAGTTCGGGAACACCGCGTTCGTGATTCGGGACGGCGAGACGGTGGCGGCCCACTTGTTTGGCTTCATGGCCGCCACCTCTCCGACGGGATACATCCACCTGGTGGCAGTGCGGGAGGGATACCGCGGCCGCGGTCTCCCTCCCTGCTCTACGCACATTTCGCTCAGGTGGCGCGAGCGAGCGGCTGCACCCGTCTTAAGGCCATCACCAGTCCCGGCAACGCGGCCTCGATCGCGTTCCACCGCCGTATGGGATTTACGCTGTTGGGCGACCCCGACGACCGCGGGGTCCCCGTTGTTCGCGACTATTCAGGTCCCGGGGTGGATCGTGTCGTGATGGTGCGGCCGCTCTAGATATCTCTACGCCATCTTGCGGGTCACCGCCATGGTGTTGGCCGCGTCGCGATCCCGCACGCTGAGGGCTTCCAGCGCGCCGAGCGCCGCAAACACGGCGGCGGCGAGGAACGCGACATGATACGCGCGCAGTTCGATGGTGCCGTGAGCCGGCAGCATGGAGGCCAGCACCGTCGAGAGGACCGCTACACCCACCGCCCCGGCCGTCTGCCGCTGCGTGTTGTAGAGCGAAGAGGCGCGGCCCGTGTCGGCGTGGGAAATGCCGGCAAAGGACGCGGCCTGCATCGGGAGGATGACGTGGGACCAGCCGATGCCACAGGCAAACATGAGCGCACGGATGACCCAGACGCTGGTGGTGAGCTCGAGCCGTGTGAACAGCATCAGGACCGCGGTCATGAACGCCAGACCCGCCACCATCATCCGCCGCGGCCCCACTTTCGGATAGATGCGGACCGCGAAGCGGGAAGCCACCAGCACGCCCAGTGCCTCCGGGAACGTGCTGAGGCCGGAGGAGAAGGCGGTGGCATGGCGCGCCTCCTGGAGAAACTGCGGCATGACATAGAGGATGCCGAGAAAGCCGGCCGTGCCGAGGAACGACACGACATTGGTGGCCCGGAACAGGCGGTCGCCAAACAGCGACAGCTTCAGCATGGGCTGCTCCCGGCGCACCTCGACGGCCACCAGCATTCCCAGCGTGATGAGGGCCAGCACGCCTCCGCCCAGCACCGTGGGCGCGAGCCAGCCAAGCAGCGGCCCCTCGCTCAGGGCATACAGCAGGAGAGCGAGTCCCAACCCCGTAAGGGCAAACCCAGGCACGTCGAACCGGCCCGCACCATGCTCCCGGTGCTCCTGCAGACGGATCAGGCTGAAGATGAGAGCCGCGATGCCGATGGGCAGGTTGATGTAAAACACGAACCGCCAGGACAGCGCGGTGACGAGCCAGCCGCCCAGCACGGGTCCGACGGCGGGGGCGGTCACCGTGCCGAGCATCAGGACGGCAGACGCCCGCGCGCGCTCCGCGGGAGGAAACGCCCGCCACAGCATGGCCTGGCCGACCGGCGCCAGCATGCCGCCGCCAATGCCTTGAATAATGCGAAAGATGACGAGAGCGGGAAGCGAGGGGGCCAGGCCGGCCATGGCTGATGACAGCGTGAACAGCACCAGCGCGGTCAGGAACGTGCGCTTAGTACCAACCCGGTCGCCGAGCCAGCCCGACGCCGGGATGAAGACCGCCAGGCTGAGCAGGTATCCGATGACCACCCAGTCCGCCCGCTCGGGCGTCGTGTGAAACTGGTGCGCGATGGCCGGGAGCGCCGTATTGACGATGGTGCTGTCCATGATGGACATGAACATCCCCAGCACGTACGCGATGGCCACCACGGTTTGCTGCGAGAGGGGACGCCGCACGATCGCCTCCGGCATGCTGAATAATTGTTGCGAGGACCTGGCCGCAAGCCGCAGCCCGGTTGCGCCTGGATGAAAGGCCGGGCAACCGCAGTCGGGACAACCCGACGGCGGCCTCATTCTATCATCGAAGCGGGACTCCAGCGCCGGACAACACGGCCAGGACGATGGCAAGATCTGCCCGCGGGGCCCGAAAGGAGGAGCGTCGTGATGCGGCCCGTTTTGCATCGACCGGTCATCTGGCTGACTTTATCCGGGGCCACGGCCCCGTTGGTGCTCGCTGGCGCCATCCTGGCGGAGACGGTGCGGGAGCGCGGGGTGAGCGCCGGCCAGCAGTCTATCAGCCTTCTGTCCGAAGGAGCCCAGGGAGGGCTGCTCCGCCTCGCGGAGGTGGTGGCCGGTGTGCTCATGATTCTGTTTGCCGCCGGGCTCTTCCGCACGTGGAGCCGCCGGCGGGGCGTGCCGCGCGCCGAAGCCGGCGTCGGGCTGGGGCTCATCCTGACCGGTCTTTTTATCCAGCAGCACCTGCCGCCGGCGGGGGTGTTCCGGGTGCCAAGTCCGTTTGGGTATCTCACCGCCATCGGCCTCGTCCACATCGTCGGGGCGATCGTCCTGTATGTCTCGCTATTTCTGGCCGGCATGACCGCGGCCCGCACCTATCCACCGAGCCGCCCGTGGGGACTCATGCGGACCGCGTCCGCCCTGCAGACGCTCTGTCTTGTCGTACTGCTGCCCACGTTCGTGGTGGCCGCCGGTCTCAACGGGCCCTCGGGGTGGTTGGAGCGGGGCGCCGCGCTCGTGGCGGTCATCTGGCAGGAGGTCTTCGCGATCCATCTGCTGCGCTGCGGCGTGCCTCCCGATCCCGATGCTCTCTCCGCACTGGAGCTCACCATATAGTGACCTCTTGCTCGCCATACCCCTGTATGTTGTGGCATGATGCAGGGGACAGGCCGGTTCATTCGGGGAGGGGCAGGATGCCCGATCTGCGTGCAATCCAGCGTGAGGCGTTCTCCAACAAGGTGGCCAAGGGCTTCAACACCACGGATGTGGCGCTTGAGTTCGGCCTCCTGACCGTGGAAGTCTCGGAAGCGTTCACCGCCTGGTACCGGGGCGAGCCGGTGGGTGAAGAGCTGGCGGACATCCTCATCTATGTGGCGGGCTTGGCCGAGATTGTCGGGGTCGATCTCGACGCGGAGGTCAAACGGAAACTGGCCATCAATCAGAGCCGGGTGTACGTTCCGCTGCCGAATGGGGCGCTGGTGAAGCGCTCCCAGCCCTGAGCGGGCGCTGGGGCTGCCCGGTGCTGATCCGACGCCTGGAGCCGTCCGACCGCGCTATGGCGGCCGAGGCGTGACGGACCTTCGAGTTTTCCGGTGAGCTCCATCCCGACGCGTTTCTTGATGATCCCCATTGTCATCTGTTCATCGTCGAGGAAGCCCACCGGGTGCTGGCGTGGGTTTACGGTCGTGAACTCCTGCACCCAGCCGGGGAGCGGACCATGCTGCTCTACTCCCTGGACGTCGCTCCGGGGGCGCGCCGCCGGGGCCTCGGGCGTGCGCTGACCGAGGCCTTCGTCGCCCATGCCCGTGTGCAGGGGGCTGCCGAGGTGTGGGTCCTGACCGAGACGGACAACGCCACGGGGCTCGCCACCTATGCGTCGGCGGGCGGACACCGGGATCCGGTGCAGCCGGTGATGTTCACCTGGCCCATCCGTCCGGGTCCCCACTCCTGAGGGAGTCCTCCGGCAGCCTCAGGAGGTCGCCGCCCAGTCCCGGACCCCAGGCCGGTCGGCGGGTTCTGGAGCCGCAGTGGCTCCACGAGCCCACGGGCTACCCGTTGGGGCTGAAACGGTCACTCGGGAGCACCCACGGGTGTCGCGCGCTCCCCGGATACGGAAACGACGGGATCGTCGGACAGGACCGCGCCGGTGTCTGCCGACGTTACCTGCCAGCTGTAGCGGCGAAGCCAGCCCCGCTCGATCCGCGGCGTGAAGGCGGGCAGCGCGGCCCGGCGGCGCAGAAGCTCGTCCTCGTCCACCAGGAGGTCGATGGTGCGCCGGGTGAGGTCGATGCGAATCCGGTCGCCGGTCTGGCACAAGGCTATCGGCCCCCCGGCCGCCGCTTCCGGTGACACGTGCCCGACGCAGATTCCCCGCGTGCCGCCGGAGAAGCGCCCGTCCGTGATGAGGGCGACGTCGCGGCCGCGTCCCATGCCCATCAGGAGCGAGGTCGGCGACAACATCTCCGGCATGCCCGGACCTCCACGCGGACCCTCATAGCGAATCACCACCACACCGCCTGCCGGCACACCGGCACGGATGCCGGCCAGCGCCTCCGCCTCTCCATCAAAGACGACTGCCGCACCCTCGTGCACCTGGACGTCCCCCTCGACCGCCGCCGTCTTGATGACGGCGCCGCGGGGCGCGAGCGAGCCAAACAGGATGGCCAGCCCGCCGCTCTGCCGGTGCGCCGCCTCCAACGGACGGATGACATCCGGGTCGCGCGTTTCCCTGGCGACCCAGTACGATCGGAACGGCTCTCCCGTAACCGTGGGCCGCTCGCCATGCAGGAGGCCGGGCACGCGGGCAAGCTGGTTCAGAATGGCGCCGATGCCGCCCGCCCGGTCCACGTCCTCCATGTGCCACGACGAGGCCGGCGACACCTTGCACAGGGTGGGCACCCGGTCGGCCACATCGTTCACCTCCGCGAGCGGCAGATCCACGTGAGCCTCCTGGATGGCCGCCAGGGTGTGCAGCACCGTGTTGGTGGAGCCGCCCATCGCCATGTCGAGCGCGAACGCGTCAAGGAAGGCGTCGCGGGTTGCAATGTCCCGGATCTTGACATCGTCTCGCACCAGCCGGACAATCGCCGCTCCCACCGCGCTGAAGAGTTCCTCCCTGCGCGGGTCGGTGGCCAGAATGGAGCCGTTTCCCGGAAGCGCGAGGCCCAGCGCCTCCAACAGGCAGTTCATGGAGTTGGCGGTGAACATGCCGGAACAGGAGCCGCAGCTGGGGCAGGCCAGCATCTCGAGCTGCTGCAGCCGTGAGGCCGCCATGCGGCCCGCCTCTACCGCCCCCACCCCTTCGAAAACCGAGATGAGGTCAATGGCCTGGCCGTCCAGCGCCCCCGCCTTCATGGGGCCTCCCGAGACGAAGACGGTGGGGATGTTCACCCGCAGCGCTCCGAGCAGCATGCCGGGCACGATCTTGTCGCAGTTGGGAATGCAGATGAGGCCGTCGAAGGCGTGGGCCGTCACCATGGTTTCGATGCTGTCGGCGATAAGCTCACGACTCGGGAGCGAGTAACGCATGCCGAGGTGTCCCATCGCGATCCCGTCATCAACCCCGATGGTGTTGAATTCGAAGGGGACGCCGCCGGCTGCGCGCACGGCCGCCGCCACCATCCGGCCGACCCGGTTCAGGTGGGTGTGGCCGGGGATAATCTCGACGAACGAATTGGCAATGGCGATAAACGGCCTGTCCCATTCATCCTCACGAACGCCCGCGGCGCGCAACAGGCTCCGGTGCGGCGCCCGGTCGACTCCCCGCTTGATGAGGTCACTGCGCATATTGATCTTTCCTCCTCAGCGTTCGCGGACGGCCGTCAACGGCTCTCCGCTGGCCACCATCGGAAACACCGGTTCGGTTACCGGCACCCTCACCTCGACCAGCAGCGCGCCCCCGTCCCGGTCCCAGTCGGCCAGGATCACGTCAAGTTCGGCCCGCGTCTCGGCCTGCCGGGCTGCCAGCCCGAACGAGGCCGCCAGCTTCACAAAGTCGGGATTGGCCAGGGAGATGCCGTGTCGGCGGCCCTGGTAGAAGAGGTCCTGCCACTGGCGCACCATCCCGTGGCCACCGTTGTTCATGACCACCATCAGGAGCGGAACCTGGTACTGGGCCACGGTGGCCAGTTCCTGCAGGTTCATCTGGAAGCTGCCGTCCCCCATGATGACCACGACGCGGGAGTCGGGTCTCGCACGGGCGGCGCCGATGGCGGCCGGAAACCCGTATCCCATCGTCCCCGAGCCGCCCGACGTGATGAACGTGCGCGGTTCGCTGCGCGGTAGGTAGAGGGCGGCCCACATCTGATGCTGGCCCACTTCCGTGGCCACCACGTCGTCCGCGCGAAGCACCTGGGAGAGCGCCTGCATGACGGCGGGGGAGGGGATGCCGTCGCCGGACCCATCGGCGGGTACGCGGAGCGGGTGGGAGTCCTGCCAGTCCCTGATAGTGTTCCACCAGGAGGTGTGGCGGCGCGACGGGGCGAGGATGGCCAGACGAGGCAGCACGTGGCGCAGATCGCCGACCAGGGCCGCATCCACCTGCACGATCTTGCCGATCTCGGCCGGGTCCACGTCCAGCTGCAGCACGCGGGCCTGGGCTGCAAAGTCAGCCACCCGCCCGGTCACCCGATCGTCAAAGCGGGCGCCGACAGCGATGAGGAGATCCGCAGCGGAGACGGCGTGGTTGGCGGTCCAGGTGCCGTGCATGCCCAGCATGCCAAGAAAGTTGGGGTGGGAGGCGGGCATCGCCCCGAGACCCATCAGCGTGGACACCACGGGAGCCGCAAAACGCTCGGACAGGCCGACCAGCGACTCCCGGGTATCGCTCGCCACCACGCCGCCGCCGTAGTAAATCACCGGACGCACGCTCTCGCGCAGCAGCCTGCGGGCCCGGGCCCAGTCCAGCACCGACGGGCGCGGAAGGTGCCGCGGGGAGCCGGCCGGGGGCCAGACCTCCGTCACCGCGGCTTGCTGCACGTCCTTCGGAATCTCCACCAGGACCGGTCCCGGGCGGCCGCCCAGGGCCACCGCCATGGCCTCATTGAGAACGCCCGGAATCTGGTTCGGATGGGTGATGCGATAGCTGTGTTTGGTCAGTCCGAGGCTCAGGCCGAACACGTCCGTTCCCTGAAAGGCGTCGGTGCCGATGAGGGAGAGGGGCACCTGCCCCACCAGCACCAGCAGGGGCACGGAATCGCTCTGTGCGGTCCCGAGGCCAGTCAGGACATTGGTGCCGCCGGGTCCGGACGTGGCCAGGCATACACCCACCCGTCCCGACGTCCGCGCGTAGCCGTCTGCCGCATGGGCGGCCGCCGACTCGTTGCGCGTGACCACCAGATCAATGTCCGTTGCGAAGAGCGCGTCCACCAAGGGCAGGATGGCGCCGCCGGGAATGCCGAAGACCACTGTTACGCCTGCCGCCCGCAGGGTGTCCCACACCTGTGCCGCGCCCGTCATGCTGCCTGTCCCTCTCCTTCGTGTCTGCCGTGTCTGCCGTGTCTGCAAGGTGGCTAGCGGGGGGACGGCGTGCCGGCCAGCGTGGGCCGGAGCCAGGACATCATCGGCCGAAGCCGCCCTCCCACCTGCTCAATGAGGTGGTGCGCGGCCTCCTCTCGGAGCGCCCCGAATGTCTGGCGGCCGGTCTCGTTTTCCTGGATCCACTCCTCGGCGAACTGGCCCGACTGGATGCGGGCCAGCACCTCGACCATCTCCGTCCGGATGCCGGGTGGGACGATGCGCGGTCCGACTGCGAGCCCACCGTACTCGGCGGTGTCAGACACGGAGTCCCACATGGCCGCCATCCCGCCCTCGTAGATGAGGTCGATGATGAGCTTCATCTCGTGCAGCGTTTCGAAGTAGGCGATTTCCGGCTGATACCCGGCGTCGACGAGGGTCTCGAACCCGGCCCGGATGAGGGCCGTGACGCCCCCGCACAGCACGGTTTGTTCCCCAAACAGGTCCGTCTCGGTTTCTTCTTTGAACGTCGTCTCGATGACGCCGGCCCGGGTTGAACCGAGCGCCTTGGCGTACGCGAGGGCGAGCTCCGTGGCGCGGCCGCTGGCGTCCTGATGGACGGCGAGCAGGGCGGGGATGCCCTGACCCGCCTCGTACAGGCGGCGGACGAGATGTCCGGGCCCCTTAGGGGCGATCATGAAGACATCCACCTCTGCCGGCGGACGCACCTGACCGAAATGAATGGCAAATCCATGAGCGAACGCCAGGGCTTTCCCGGCCGACAGGTGGGCTCGGATGGCGTCCTCATACAGGGCTGCCTGGAGGTGGTCGGGCACCAGCACCATGATCACGTCGGCTCCGGCGCAGGCGTCGACCGGCGCCATAACCGGAAGTCCGGACTCCCGGGCCCGCTCGAAAGACGGTCCCGGCCGGACGCCCACCACTACCTTGACGCCACTGTCGCGCAGGTTGAGGGCGTGTGCGTGGCCCTGACTTCCGTACCCGAGAATGGCCACCGTCCGATTACTGAGCTGAGCGGCGTCCGCGTCGTCCTCGTACCATAAACGTGCGCCCACTTCCGATCCTCCCTTGTTCTCTGCTGTGACTGTCCCGACCGCCGCGGCACCGATACAGGGATCGTCCGGCGGCGGAGCCCTGCACTGCTTCCGCGCTGGACCCCTGCTCACGCAGGGCCTGCATCTCTTCGCGGACGGCCGCTGTCTCCGCCGGCGCGCCCACCACTCTGACCTCTTCCACCAGCCGGATCCGGGTGAGCTGCCGCGCAGCCCATACGGCCTGGATGTCGTCCCCCTGTATCCGGAGCGCGACCGTGAGGCGGCCCTGATCCCCCCCGTGAGGGGCCCGTCTGACCGACATGGAGTCAACCGCCAGACGGCGTTCGTGGAGGAGCAGGGTGAGCCGGGCCAGGGCCCCGGTCTCGTCCCGCATCTGCACCCAAAGTGTGTAGGCCATGGCGTCTCCCCCGTCTGGAAACAAAAACCCCCTCCGGCTTTCGCCGAAGGGGCGCATGTCGCGCGGTACCACCCTGCTTCACCGGACCCTGGACGCGGCCCGACCTCGTTCTCCTGCTAACGGGCGAGAGCCCGACCCTGCCTACTGGGCCAGCGGCCGTTCGGAGGGCACTCCGGGGTGAGGGGAGAAGCGTGCATCGTCCTGGCTCTCACTGATCCAGATCGCTGTGCCGCGTGACGCTTTCCGGTCCCCGTCATCGATTTCGATATGGTCGACTCGTCGCCAGGGAGAAGGGAACAGGCGTAAACTCATATCCGTGACATCGGGGTCCAGCCAGGGACTCGCCCCCGCCTGCACCCGCAGCCCCATTCCCCCGGGCCATGCAAGAAAATAATTAGGAGCGAGTATAGCGGACGCACGCCACAAAGGGAACCCCAATCCTTAAAAAATATTTAGCCATGGGCATCAATCTGAATCCGGCGCCCGGCAACCAGCCTCAGGCGTCCAGGGCTCATACCCGTCCCACACGACGCGACGGTACATGACGGGATCGGTAGCGCCTTCGGTGTTGACCAACAGGACGCGAGACGCTCCGTCGAGCCTGAGGCCCCCCCGCAGATCCTCCGCAGCCGGACCGTCGAGGGCGGCGGCCAGCAGGCCGAGGCCGACCGCGCCTGACTCACCTGCAACGACCGGGGGATCACCGGGCAGCGGGCTGCCGAGAATCCGCATGCCGCGTGCCGTGACCGCGTCTTCCACGCGCACGAACACGTCCACCCAGTGGCGCAGTATCTCCCAGGCGAGCGGATTCCCGACACCGCAGGCCAGCCCGGCCATGATCGTGTCGAGCGGGCCTTCCACCGCGCACAGACCGCCGCTGCCCGTGACGGCAGAGCGATAGAAGCAGGCCGCCCGCGTCGGTTCCACCAGCACGATGATCGGCATCCGTCCGGCAAACAGGTTGGCCAGCAGAGCCACACTGGCAGCGGCGAAGGAGCCCACACCGGCTTGCAGGATCACGTGTGTGGGAGGCTCAAGCCCGTTGCCATCAGCCGGCGCCAGGATCTCGCTCCACAGGGTGAGATACCCTTGCATGATGGAGCGGGGCATGTCCACCTGGCCCTTCCATACGGTGTCCTGGGCCAGGACCAAGCCCTCGCGCCTGGCCGCGTCCGCGGCCTGGGCGACCGTCTCGTCATAGCCGCTGTCGGTCACGGTGACCTCGCCGCCGGCGGCGCTGATGGCGCTGACGCGCGACGGGGCCGACCCCTGCGGCATGTACACCCTCGCCCGGTGGCCCAGCATCCGCGCCGCCCAGGACACGCCCACGCCATGGTTGCCGTCCGTGGCGGTTGCAAATACCAGCGGCGGCCGCGTTCCGGCACGGCTCCGCAGGGCCTCGTATGAAACGGGGGCGGTGAGCCCGTAGTATTCCGTCAGGAACTGGCCGAGCCCCCGGGTGCCGCCGAGCCCCTTGAATGCGTTGAGGCCAAAGCGCCCGGCTTCATCCTTGACCAGGATGCCGCGAATGCCGAGCCGGGAGGCCAGCTTGTCCAGGGAATGGAGCGGCGTGGCCCCGTATCGAGGCCACGATTGATGATAGGCGAGCACCTCCTCGGCCGAATCCCGGCCAAAGGGCGCCAGATCCGGCGTCGGTAGGCCGTCTCGAAGGGAATTTGAGGTCCACTCTACGAGCTTCATGCCCATCCCCCGTCTCACCACGTCTTTGGCATATCATGCGAAACTTGGCACAAAACCGAAATGGTCAGTTTGGGAGGCGGCGCTGCGGTATAGTGCGCACACCAGCCGCGGTTTGGCGAAAACCGTCGCCGCGGGCGTCGCGAACTACAACCCAAGCGCCCTGCCGGTGACGCGAGCGGGACCAATCTGAACGCATCACGGAGGGAGAAGAGGGAGCCATGCCAGGCACTGTGGTCAATCGGGATGAGACGCTGGACTGCCTGCGGACGCTGATTGCGACGCCGTCCATGAATCCGGATCTGAACCCGGACGAGGGCGGCAGCGAGGGGGCGGCGGCCGGCTTCGCGGTGGAGTGGCTTCACGCTCACGGGATCGACGCTCGGCTTGAGGAGGTGGAGCCCGGACGCCCGAACGTGGTGGCAGATATCGGGGGAACCGGTCCGGTGCGGACGGTGCTTGCCGGACACCTTGACACTGTGGGTGTGCGCGGGATGACGATACCGCCGTTCGAGCCGCGTGT
>JBMFXK010000041.1:0-11306 GCA_049964315.1 Clostridia bacterium
GCTTGGTGACTCTGCGGATGCTCAGGAACTGCTGACGAATCTTGTGGAAGACGGTCATGGTCACCTCTCCTCCCGGTTGCCCTGACTCGCTGATAGCTTCGCTATCATAGCAGGGCCCCCTAAATGGCACAAGATGTGAGCCGTCTCAGAGATCTCGGCCGAGCCGGGCTGGCTCGTTCACCCAACGGTGCCAGCGCGTGTCGTCGGTGATGTTGGGAATCCGGAGCATAGCCAGCTGGTCGCGCGTCAGCGGAAAGGCGGGCATGCGCTCGCCCAGCGATACCAGGGGGCGCAAGGCTCCCACCGGGATGTGCATCTTGGGCAACGGGGTGGATCGCCCCAGCGCGGACCCGACACGGTCAATCAGCTGGTTCAGCGAAAGCCGCTCCGGGCCGCCGACCTCGTACGTCTCTCCCCGTACGCTGTCGTCACTCACCATGGCGGCGATAACCCGGGCCACGTCGCTCCGTGCCACCGGGTCAAAGGGTGTCTGCCCGTCGCCGGGGACTGGCACCACCGGCTTGCGGGCCAGGCCTGCCAGGGTCCGGAAGAAGTCGGCCCCACCCCCAAACATCAGCGACGGGCGGATGATGGTGGCGTGCGGCCAGGACGAGCGGACGGCCTGTTCGGCCGCCCACTTGGTCTCGAAGTAAGCACTGCCCCCGCGAGCGGAGGTTCCGAGCGCCGACATGTGTATGAGGCGGCCGACGTTCAGCTGGCGGGCCGACTCCAGCACCCGCCGGGTCGCCTCAATATGAAGTCGCTCGAAGGTGATCCCGGCGCCACGATTCTCACGGATGATACCGATCAGATGAACGACCGCGTCCGTGCCCTGCAGCGCGGGACGAAGGTCATCCCGAGTGACGTCGAGGGCCAGCCCGTGCACCCGGTCGGTCAGCCGGGGATGGCGGGAGACGGCAATCACCTCATGACCGTCCGCCAGCAGGGCCTCTACCACGGCCTGGCCGACATAGCCGTTCGCACCCGTCACCGCCACCCGCATCCTGGTCGCTCCTTCCTAAAAGGCGTGCTCCTCCCGATTGTCGTGATCCTGCAGGAGCGCTTCGTATCCTCGCTTCAGGAGATACACCTCAACCCAGCGCGCTTCGGTGTGCGAGAGCCGCTCCCACCGATCCCGCGCACGCTGGAGCCGCTCTTCGGTCGTGAACCCCTCCCCATCGCTCTGTACGCGGCGGGCGTCACGCATGACCCGGCGGTCGTCCACATCCAGCTCGGCCAGCCGGATCTCCAGGTCCACCCGTTGCAAGAGCCCACGGAAACGTTCCGGATGATAGTCAGGCGTGCGGCCTTCCGCAATGGCGCGATAGCCCTCCGCCAACAGCGCCGCGTCGGTCAGACGTTCACGCGTGTGGGGCTCACTGATGGCCTCCTCAAGACTCGTGACCACAAGCTCGGCCAGCTCCTGGCCCGCCAGTTCCGCCTCGCCGGCCCGCACCGCCCATAGCGCGCGCGTCAGATCCCATTGCAGCTGCGCCCAGGCGGGCAGGGACTCCGGCGTAGCCGGCATGGAGGGCGGTTCTCGCACCGGGTCGATGCTCGTTGGCGACGGGAGCGGGGCGGCCTGCATATCCAATAGGGCGGCGCCGCCGGCGCTGGTTCGTCCGCCGGCCAGGCTTGCTGCGGCGATGACCACGCCGGCCGCACCAAGGGCGTACAGGTATACGTGGGGGGAGGCCAGCGGGTGGTAGGAGAACCACACGAAAGCGGCGACGGCCACCGCCCCCAAGAACGTGCCGAGTGCTTTCAGCATCTCGTGGCGCCCCGGTCTCGCGCCGTCGACTTCAAGACGCTCCACAGCCTTTCCCGGATGCGAACTAAAGTGTGCGCCCGCTAGCCTTTGGGGGCCTCGTCCCCGCGCGACCGCTCGAGAAGAAGGCGAAGAATGCGGGCAAACTGCGTCAGATCCTCGACACTAAGGCCCTCGGTAACCTGCCGGAAGGTCTGGAAGCGGTCGCGGCGATCGGCCTCCAGAGCCTGAACGCCCTTGTGTGTCAACGCCACCAGCACCAGCCGTCGATCCGCCTCGCTGCGCTGGCGGCTCAGGAGGCCGGCCTGCACCATGCGGTCCACGAGCCCCGTCGCACCCGCCATGGTGATGTCGAGGGCGTCAGCCAGTTCCCCCATCGGGACCGGGCCGCGTTCAGTCAGCCAGCGGAGCACCATGGATTGGGTGGCCGTCAGCGCTCCCTGAGCATGGGCGGTGAACAGGCGCCCGGTCTGCATGATGAGCGCCTCCAGCCTGTCCAGCGTCTCCAGCCGCGCTTGCTCGTCAGCCAATTAGTTCACCCCGCGAACTGTCCGCTCGATTCACTGTGTCGCAGTTTCTTCGGTCAGTCAACGAGCCTCATCCCGTCTTCAACAGCGCATGCAGGACTTACCGGTGTGGGCTAAGAAACATTGGTACGACCGGAACACGGTCCCATTACCGGCGATCTCTGCCGGCCGGGAGACGATGACCATCGCACTCGTCGAGTTTTCGGTGGAGGGCCCTGTGGCCACCATCACCTTCAATCGCCCCCAGGCCCTGAACGCCTTTACCCGGGAGATGCGCCAGGAGTTTCAGGCCGCGCTGGACCAGGCGGCCGCGGACCACATCCACAGTGTGGTCCTCACGGGGGTCGGCCGGGCGTTCTCGGTGGGCCAGGATGTGGCGGAACTTAAGGCCTCCTATGAGGAGGAGGGGCCGCAGCTGGCCCGCCTCATCTATGAAGAATGGATTCCCCTGATCGCGGCTATCCGTGCCCTGCCCAAGCCGGTGATTGCGGCCGTAAACGGGGCGGCCGCCGGAGGTGGGATGTCCCTGGCGCTGGCGGCAGATCTGAGGCTCGCGGAGCCGCGCACCAGCTTCATCGCGGCGTTCGTCCGCGTCGGTCTGGTGCCGGACTCGGGTGCGGCCCACATGCTGATCCGCACCCTGGGCCTGTCGAAAGCGATGCAGCTGGCCCTGACCGGCGATCCGCTTACGGCTGACGAGGCCCATAGGTCGGGCCTGGTCGCAGCGGTGGCGCCCGACGCCGATACACTCCGCGAGGCGGCGCGAGACTGGGCGGTCCGTCTGGCGGGCGGGGCGCCGCTGGCCCTGGCGGCTGTCAAGGCGGTCATGTACGAGGCGGCCGATGTGCCATTTGCCGCTGTGGTGGACGAGGAAGCCCGGCAGCAGGATGTGCTGGGCCGGACCGCCGACCATCGGGAAGCGGTGGAGGCATTTCTGGAGAAGCGATCTCCCGTGTTTCGCGGCGAGTAGGCGCCGCGACTGGGTCTTGAGCGGACATGAGGGAGTGACGAGCATGTTACCCGAGGATACCTTTGCAGGACAGGTGGCGGTGATTACCGGGGGCGGCACCGGCCTAGGCTACGGGATCGCGGAAAAACTGGGCCGGATGGGGGCCAAGCTCGCACTGGTGGGCCGGCCCGCCTCTGCCCGCAACCCCGACCATATCGGTCCGGCGGCCGCAAAGCTGGGGAGCATGGGCATCGAGGCGATAGCCGTCCCCACGGACATCCGGCAGCCGGACCAGGTCGAGGCCATGGGCGCGCAGGTGCTGGACCGTTTCGGACGCATGGACATGCTGGTGAATTCGGCCGCCGGCAACTTCATCGTCGACAGTGAAAAACTGTCGGTGAACGGTTTCAACACGGTGGTGGCGAGTGTGCTGCACGGCACCTTCTACTGCACCCGCATCGCGGGGCTGCATTTCATCGAGTCAGGGCGGGGGGGCCGGATCCTCAACATCGTCGCCAGCTACGCCTGGACCGGGGGACCAAAAACGCTCCATTCCGCAGTAGCCAAGGCCGGTGTGGTGGCCATGACCCGGACCCTTGGAGCTGAGTGGGCGCATTACGGCATCCGGGTGAACTGCATCAGCCCGGGACCCACCGACACGGACGGTGCCCGTCAGGCATTGTGGCCTGACGAGGAGTCGTCGGCGCGGCTGCGTGCCCAGATTCCCGCGGGCCGCTTCGGAGAGGTGGACGAGGTGGCGAACGCCGCTTGCTACCTGCTCTCCCCCTACGCCGACTACATCACCGGCGAAGTGCTGGTCATCGACGGTGGTCAGTGGCTCGGGGGTGGCAGCCTGCGATGACGGCTCTCCTCCAGGACCGGGTCGCGTTCATCACCGGAAGTTCGCGCGGCATCGGCCAGGCCGCGGCGTGGGCCATGGCCGAGGCCGGCGCCGACGTGGTGGTGCACTACAACCGTCTGGAAGAAGGGGCGCGCGCCACCGCCCGAGGGGTGGAAGAGCGCGGCCGCCGGGCGCTGGTGGTGCAGGCCAACCTGGAAGAGCCGGAGCAAATTGAGCGGGCATTCGCCCAGATCGAAGAGGCGTTTGGCCGTCTGAACATCTATATGGCCAACGCCGCGGCGACCGCTTTCAAGCCCGGCCTCGAGATGAAGCCGTATCACTACCAGCGCACGTTTACGCTGATTGTCGAGAGTCTGCTCCTCACGGTCCAACGCGCGGTGGCGCTGATGGAGAAAGACGACCATCCGGGGCGCATCTTGACCGTATCGGGGCACGGCACCACCTTCACACTGCCCAACTACAGCGGTCTCGGGTCGGCGAAAGGCGCCGTGGAGACGTGGACCCGGTACTGGGCTTATGAGCTGGGGCCGAAAAACATCACCGTAAACTGTCTGTCTCCCGGCGTCATCGACACCGACTCCGCTCGCTATTATCTCGGGGAGCGTTTCGCCCGGCTGGAGCACGCGGCCCGGCGGGCCACTCCGCTGGGGCGGCTCGGGACGCCGGAGGATGTGGCGCGCGCGGCGGTGCTGCTGGCGTCGGATCATGCAGGGTTCATCACGGGGCAGGTCATTCGGGTCGACGGGGGCATCTCGCTCACCTCGGGACCGTTCGAAGAGATTCGGGACTAACGGGAAGGAGCTGGCGTCCGTGAATAAGCTCATGCGTCACAGCGAGGTGGCCGACGCCATTCCCGCCGGATCCACCATCGCCATCGGTGGATCATCCCTGTCGCGCAAACCCATGAGCCTGGTGCGCGCGCTGGCGGCGCGCGGGGCCGGGGACCTTCGCCTGATCGTGGATGTGGGCGGCCCGGAAGTTGACCTCCTGCTGGGCATGGGAAAGGTGTCGAAGGTGGTGTACGCCTTCGTCGGCTTTGAGATCATGGGGCTGGCGCCGCACTTCCGTCGCGCCCGCGAGCAGGGTTCGGTGACATTTGAGGAGTGGACCGAGTTTACGGTCATGGCGGGACTCGACGCGACGGTGAAGAACGTCCCCTTCCTCCCCACCCACGCCGGCCTCGGAACCGACGTCCTCGCGGTGAACCACTCGTTTAAGCTGTTCGAGGATCCCATTGAAGGGCAGACCCTGGTCGCGGTCCCCGCGCTCAAGCCCGACTTCGCGCTCGTTCATGTCAACCTGGCCGATCCGCTCGGCAACGGCGTCATTCTAGGAGACGGGCATGTGGACGTGCTCTGCGCCAAGGCGGCTCGCTACACGATCCTTTCTGCGGAGCGCATCGTCTCGCCGGAGGAGTTGCAGCGGTACGGCCGCGACGTTCAGATCCATCGCATTCACGTCGACGGCGTGGTGGAGGCCGCCTGGGGAGCTCACTTTACAGGGTGTGCCCCGTACTACCGCGCGGATCTGGGCCACGTGCAGGAGTATCTGACCGCCGCGCGCAGTCCCGAGACCTGGGAGGCATATTGCGCCCGCTATATCACGGATTCGCCCCCGGATTACATCGGCGCCCTCGGCGGCCCCGAGGAACTGGTCGGCAAGCTTGAAGTCTGACGCCATCAGCGCGGCCGTCAGCGCCCTGCCGCAGGTCCCGTCCCTTCGCCCGCCACTTCGTGAGTCCAAAGGAGGCTCTCGTGGACTATTCGGTTGACGAACTGATGATTGCCGCCATGGCGCGTGAGCTCACGGGAGAGGTCATGGTCAGCTCGGTGACGGCGCTTGGCGCCCTCTCCGCACATCTGGCCAAGCGCACGCATTCGCCGGAGCTGGCGGTGCTCTCCACGCCTGAATCGGGCATGGAAGTCACCCCCATGCCCACCCTGACCCTGGGGCAGTTCATGACCGACGCCCAGCAGGGTATTCCCCTCACCATGGAGGACATCTTCGACGCTATTTTTCTGGACCGGTTCCGTATCTGGATCAATCCGGCCCAGATTGATCGCTACGGCAACGTAAACATCACCGCCATCGGGCCGTGGGCCGCGCCCCGAGTTGCCATGGTCGGGTCGCGCGGCATTCCCGAGGACACGAGCCACCTGTCGGCCATCCTCTATTACGTCACCAACCATTCGCCACGGGCACTGGTGGCAGAGGTCGACTTTCGCAGCGGGGCTGGGTACGGACCCGAGCGGGAGCGCTATCTGGGCCAGCGAGGGGCGCCCACCAGGCTGATTACAAACCTGGGCGTGTTTGACTTCAACGGACCCGACCATGCGCTGCAGGTGGTGTCCCTCCATGCCGGGGTAAGCCGCGAAGCCGTCGGACAGGCAACCGGCTTTCCCCTGCACTTCCCCGACGAGATTCCCCAAACGCCCGGCCCCAGCGAAGCGGACGTCGCCATCATTCGGGCCGCCGACCCCCTCGGGGTGCGGAAACTCGAATTTCTGGGCGGCCGAGAGGCCGCCGAGCGGTTGGTGCAGATTTACGAGCGCGAGCGCCAGGCCATGCGGGCCGCCCTCTGGCAGAGCCAAAGACGCCTCCGCTGATGACCGGACAGACAGTCCGCGCCATCGTCACCGGAGCCGGGCGGGGAATCGGCCTGGCCACCGCGCGCCGCCTCATTGAGGGCGGCGCCCGGGTCGCGGTGCTGGCGCAGCATGCCGAAAGCGCCGAACACGCGGCCAGCCTGCTCGGGGCGGCTGCGATGCCGTTTTCCGGAGACCTGGCGGATCCGCAGATAAACCGTGGGCTCATGCAGGCGGCGGCCGATGCCCTCGGCGGCGTCGACATCCTGGTCAACAATGCCGGATGGACGCTGACTCAGAGCTTTCTCGGGGAAGATGAGGCGTATTGGGAACGTGTCTTGCGCGTCAACCTGCATGCCGTCATCTGGGCCGTGCACGCCATCCTGCCGCGGATGGTGGAAGGCGGCGGCGGCAGCATCGTGAATGTGGTGTCCGACGCGGGACGCGTCGGCATGCAGGGCGAGGCCGTGTACGCGGCGGCCAAGGGCGGCGTGGTCGCCCTCTCCAAATCGCTTGCGCAGGAGATGGCGCGCCACAAGATCCGCGTCAACTGTGTCGCCCCCGGTCCTACCAATACCCGGGTATTGGAAGAAAACATGGGCATCGGACCAGATGCCCAGAAGAAGATCGAAAGTATGATCCGACGCATCCCCCTGCGCCAGGTGGCCGAACCTGACGACGTCGCCGCGGCCATTGTATTCCTGGCCGGCGACCAGTCGCGCCAGATCACCGGTCAGGTCCTGTCGGTCTCCGGCGGGCTCACGATGGTTTAGCCGGCTCCGCGCTCCGAGGGCCGGCGAGGGTCAGAATAAGGACTACAGAGAGAACGGCCACCAAGAGCCAGCCCGGGCGGTAGGAACGGAATGTCCGGTGAAGCCATCCGAACACCGGCAGCCACACGATCACCCCCAGCAGCCCGGCCGTGCCGGCCAGCCCCAGCGCGAGACCACGCTCGGCCCGGTCGCTGCGGTCCGTAATCCAGCTTGCAACCAGCGCGTTCCACCCGTCTAACCCGAACCCCATGCCAATGAAGAGGGCGGTCAACACCACCAGCGTCTGGTCCCGTGGCATGACCGCCCAGACCAGGAGAGCCGCCGCGCCAATCCCTGCCGACAGCCTTAGGAGCCGGGGCGTACTGGCGCCGCGATCCCGGATATGTCCCAGCAGGAGGCGCGCCGCCAAGCCCGATAGAAGGGCCGCCGCCAGCAGGATGCCGGCGCTCACCGTCCGACGCCCGCCGACGTCGTGGAGATCCAGCACGGCAAACGTGAGCAGCGCGTACTGACCGGGGGCCAGCAGGAAGCTGGCCCACAGCGGCCCCTTGATGCGGCGGCCCAGGCTCAGGAGGCTCACCGTGCGGGCTCGCGGGGGTGGGCGCCTCCGCGGCAGTATCATGGCCATGAACACTGTGAAGACACCGAGGTTGACGGCGAGCAGCATCAGCACACGCGAGAGCGGCCATTCATGCGCAATCCATGGCAGCAGGCTGGCGGCCGCCACCCCGCCCAGGGGACCCGCCGCCTGGCGGATGCCGACCGCCAGACCTTGGTGGCGCGTGCCCTGAAACACGGTGGTCACCGTGCCCAGACTTACCAGCGACAGGGCGGGAAGTGAGATTCCGAGCAGGACCAGCAAGACCAGGAGCAGCCCGAACGCTCGAGGCAGCAGAAGCCCCAGCAGACCCAGCGCCACGAAGGCCCAGGCGCCTGACACCCATGCCGTGGGACGGGCCCCCAGACGGTCGTGGCTCAGTCCGGCCGGTATCATGCCCAGCACCGCGCCGAAAGCCACAGCCGCCATGAGCACACTCATCTGGGCCACGCTTATCTGGGTAGCCGACCGGAATGCGACGGCCAGCACGGCAATGCCCTGCTGGGCGAGACTCACCGCAACCTGGTCCAGGGCTGCCGCACCCAGAAGTCCCGTCGGCGTGCGCCAAAAGGCGGCCCTGCTCATCGGCCTTTCATCTGCACGCCACCGCCTTGCATGACCTGACTCGGCCGTCCTAGTCAAGTCTGTTCCACTGTCTCCCGCCTAAACTTCAGCCATGCCACGGAGTGTCACGAAGGATGCGGCACCCGGCGGCGCGAAGGAAGCGGACACGGTCTTCACATCGCAGCGATAGGAACGGAGGCGTCTCTTGGCAGGCCAGAGCAGGATTCCGCTGAATGGCTTCATGGAACTTTCGCGCCTGGGCGAGATCTGCCCGTCACCGGACGGGTCTCGGGCGGCATTTTCGGTGACCCGCATCGATCGGGATAAGAACACGTACGTCAGTGAGATCTGGATGGTGGATCGCGCCACCGGCGCCGCTCGCGCGTTTACCGCCGGCCCCGCGGACATGGCCCCCGCCTGGTCTCCGGACGGCCAATCGCTTGCATTTCTTTCCGCCCGCGGCAGCGATGACGAGCCACAGATCTATGTGATGCCGGCAAGCGGAGGGGAGGCGCGTGCGGTGAGCCGCGGGCTGAAAGGGGCGGGTCGTCTGGCCTGGACACCCGACGGCCAGTCATGCACCGTCCTCGCCTGGCGCGAGGAGCCGGAAGCGGAGACCGCCGGCCTTTGGAAGGCGGTGGAGGAGGCGGGCGCCATCCCCACGGAAGGACGGCGCTCCGGCGATCTGCTGATGACCGCCCGAATGAAGTACCGCTTCGATGGGGTTGGCTACACCGACGACCGTCGCCGCCACATCGCCCGCGTCCCCTGTGGCACCGAGACGGCGGAGCCGGAGTTCCTGACGGAGGGCGCCTTTGACGTCACCGGCTACGCCTGGCATCCGGGCGGGACGCACCTTGTCTACAGCCGTTCGGAGGAAGGGCGTCGCGACGAGTTATGGGACACCGGCGTGTATGACCTTGAAGTGGCCACCAAGGAAGTTCGTCGCATCTTCAGTCCTGGCGGACTCTTGGTCGGCATGGAATGGTCGCCCGACGGCCAGCACCTAGCCATGATCGGCGATGACCACGGCGCGGGCCCAGCCACTGAGATGGGGGTTTACGTCGTCGATGCGCGGGACGGGAGCGGCCGCCGCCTCGCCCCCGACTTTGATCGCCCCGTGTCTGGGCTCATGGGTGACACCGGGGTCATGGGCGACTCTATGCCCATCGCCTGGGATGCCGACAGCACCGGGCTGGCCGTCCCCATCCTCGATGCCGGCAATGTCATCCCGCACCGGTTCCCCCTTGACGGCGGGACACCCGAAGCCCTGCTGTCGCGAGAGTTCACGGGCAGCGTGAGCCACATCGCAGGTTCCTACCCCCATTACTGGGCCGTTGTCGAGAGTTCCTCCCGCCCCGCCGAGGTGCACCTGCTGGATGCGGGTGAGGAACCGCGACGGTTGACGGACGTCCAGACGACGCGTCTTGAGCCCTGGAACGCGGTAGAATATCGGTCCGTCTCCTACCGCCATGCGGATGGCACACCTGTTCAGGCCTTCGTAGCCCTGCCGCCCGAGTTCCAGGAAGGGACCCGCTACCCGCTCATCCTCATGGTCCACGGGGGCCCGCATGGCGCGTTCGGGCACGCCTTTTCGCATGAGGAGCAGTACTATGCCTCCTCGGGCCGCATCGTCCTGATGGTCAACCCCCGGGGGTCCAGCGGATACGGCCAGGCGTTCACGGCTGCCTGCGTTCACGACTGGGGCGGTGGTGACTACGAGGACATCATGGGAGGCGTCGATGCCCTCATTGAACGCGGATGGGTAGATCTCACGCGGATGGCGGTGAACGGGATCAGTTACGGCGGGTATATGTCGAGCTGGATCGTGACCCAGACAGATCGCTTCGCCTGTGCGGTGCCGGAGATGATCGTGTTCGACCTCGTCAGTATGTGGGGGACAAGCGACATCGGCTGGTACTTCGTCGAGGAGGAGGGCGACGGCTCGCCCCGCGAGAGGCGCGAGACCATCTGGGCGCACTCACCCGCGGCGCACGCCGACAAGGTGACGACGCCGACGCTGCTCGTGGAGGGGGAGCTTGACTTCCGCTGTCCCATCAGCCAGGGCGAGGAATTCTACACGGCCCTCCAGCGGAACGGAGTCGAGACGCGCCTCGTGCGGCTCCAGGGTGCAAGCCACATCGCCGCCTTCACCGGAAAACCGCGGCAGCGGCTGGCGCGAAAGGCCATCATCGACCGCTGGTTCCACGATCACGGGGTGGACTAGGAACGCTCCCGGGCAGGGGCGGCTGTGCCCCTGCCCGCCCCTTGGCATCTGTTCATCGCATCCGCGTGCATACGTCCTTCCCTTCCTCGCGGCGCGCCAATCCGTTCAACACATCGAACGGCTCCCTGCCGTACGGCGGCACCAGGAGGAGGTGGTGGGGTGATTGACCGCCTTGCTTGCGGCTTCGGGACCGCATCCTGACCATGTCTGAGGCGCCATGGCCTGCATTCGTGCCGTCCTGCCTCCTATGCGGCAAAGGCGCTCGGGCACGATCATCAATATCTCCAGCATCAACGGCCGCGTCCCGGCCGAAGGCGGCGCCGCGTACACCGCCTCCAAGTTCGCCTTGGAAGGCCTGTCGGAAACACTCCGCTGCAGCCGTGCGGCACCCGTGTGGTCATCGTCCAGCGCGGGGCCATACACCACCGAGCTCTGGAAAGTGAGCGCCCTGGA
>JBMFXK010000042.1:0-11001 GCA_049964315.1 Clostridia bacterium
GAGGCCACCCCAAGTTCGGGCCGCCACCCGATCAGCAGTCCGCAGGCAATCATGATGACCAGACCCAGCATGCTCTCGAGGAAGCTCGCGCCCGCGTGTCCGATGAGAACGGCGGCGCGCGACATCGGCAGCGAGCGGAACCGGTCGATAACGCCTCGCTGCATGTCCTGTACCAGCGCGGCCATGATCGGCATCGACGCGAACATCATGTTCTGGGCGTAGATGCCCGGCATCAGGAACGACTTGTAGTTGCCACCCGGGACCACGATGGCGCTCCCGAACACGTACGCGAAGAGCACGACGAACATGATGGGCTGGATGGTCACGTCAAGCAGCTTGTCGGGCATGTACCGGATGTGCATGAGGTGGCGGCGGGCGACGGTCCATGAGTCGGCAAACGCCCAGCCAAACCGCGTCCAGACTGTTACATGGGGGCGGTCGACGACACTGGCGGCCACTACGACACCTCCTCCTGCTTTTCGTCGGGCGTCCCCGTGCCATGACCGGTCAGCGTCATGAACACCTCGTCCAGGGTGGGCCGGCGAAGGCCGATGTCCTCGACCACGACGCCCGCAGCGTCAAGCTCGCGGACTACTGCGGTCAGATCCTGCACACCCTCGGTCACCGCCACCGTGAGGCGGTTGAGCTCCGCGTCGAGGTCCGGCTCCCTGCCGACGGCGCGGGCCATGGCGGCCTGCACGACGGGCAAAAGCTGCGCGTCGGGCACCGACACGTCAATGCGCTCACCCCCGATGCTCTTCTTCAGACTGTCGGGAGAGCCGGCGGCCACCACCCGGCCCTGATCAATCACGGCGATGTGGTCCGCCAGGCGGTCCGCTTCTTCCAGATACTGGGTCGTGAGCAGCAGCGTGGTGCCGTCCTTCACCAGGCCTTCAATGACCGCCCACATGTCCATGCGGCTTCGCGGATCAAGACCCGTGGTGGGCTCGTCAAGAAGCAGTACGGGAGGGGCCACCACCAGGCTTGCCGCCAGGTCCAGCCGGCGGCGCATGCCGCCCGAATACGTCTTCACGAGCCGGCCGCCGGCCGCTTCCAGGCCGAACCGGGCCAGCAGCTCGTCGGCCCGTGTCCGTGCGCGCCGCGACGGGAGGTGATATAGGCGCCCCACCATGATCAGGTTGTCGCGGCCGGTGAGATACTCGTCGACCGACGCCTGCTGGCCCGCCAGCCCGATCCGTTCACGGACCTCCTGTGGGCGGTGCACCACGTCGAAGCCCGCCACTTCGGCCCGTCCCGCGTCCGGGATAAGGAGGGTCGTGAGGATGCGGACGATGGTGGTCTTCCCAGCTCCGTTGGGACCGAGAAGACCCAAGACCGTGCCCGGGTCTGCCGCAAGATCCACGCCGGCCAGGGCGGTCACGTGCCCGTAGCGTTTGACCAGACCCTCGGCATAGATGACGGGACGGACCCCTGCCGTCTGTGGTTCCATGCGGTCTCCTTTCCTGGCCCCGACCCCATAAAGCTGAACGTCTGGGGGCGTCACGCGTCCTTCGATTATCGCTGATGAGGGGGCCGTCGACCAGGAACCCCCAAGTCCGTGGCCCCTTCGCTTCACGTCAAGCGCGGATGCGCGCAAGGAGATTTGGGGGTCGGGGTCCTGTATGGTGAGTTTGAGAGGCGATCGGCCGCGATGACGGACCCGAACGCCGGAAGTGAGAACAGGGGTGGGATTGTTGGATACAGGGTGGTTTCACGTCCGGCGGGTGGAGCGCGACACCTACCTTATCGCCGAACCGATGCACGTCAACAGTTTTCTTCTGGTGGGAAGCCGCCGCGCACTGCTGGCCGACACGGGCCTCGGCATCGGAGACATCCGGGCGGCCGTGGAGTCGGTGACCCGACTGCCCGTTGTGGTGGTCAACACCCATCATCACTTCGACCACGTGGGGGGCAATCATCTCTTTGCCGAACGGCTGATTCACGAGGCTGGTGTGACGGCGGTGGTGGAGCCGACGCCGGGGGAGCGGCTTCGCGGCTATGTCCAGTACATCGAAGACCTGCTGGCGCATTATCCCGCGTTTCAGGAGCTTGACCGCCGCTATTTCGGAACCGTGGACATGCCGCCGCGGCCCCTGCCGGCCGACTTTCGTCCGGAACGGTGGACCATCGCGCCGCCACAGCCCACAGGCACCGTACGCGACGGCGAGCTGATCGAGCTCGGGGGTCGGCAGATCCGGGTTCTCCATACGCCTGGGCACACCCCCGACAGTGTCTGCCTGCTGGACGAGGACGCCGGCATCCTGATTGGCGGCGACATGATCAACACGGGAGCGATCTACATCCACCTGCCCGACTCCGACCTGGGCGCGTTCGTAACGTCCACGCGGAGGCTGGTGCGCGACCGGGCAGACTCGCTGCACCTCATCCTGATGATGCACGGGGTGCGGTATGCCGCGGAGGGCGGCTTTCTGACGGAGATTGCCGACGCGGCCGAGCAGGTGGCGGGCGGCGCCGCGTCATACAGGGTCCGTCCCGACCTGATGGGGGCGGCGGCGCGTGAGGCGGACTTTGGCCGCTTCTCACTGCTGCTGCCGGCGTGACGGGAGCCTCAGCGCTTCAGCGTAACCACGTGGAGCCGTACCGTCGAGCGGCCCCCCTGCTCGCTCGCCCGGAAGGCCACGTTGCAACCAGCCTCGGACAGGGCAGTGGCGAGCTCCTCCGCGCGCCAGAAGCAGACGCAGCACGGAGTGCCATTCAAGTTCGTGCGCCAGGTTTCGCCCGATCCCTCCTGCAGGGAGAGGGCGAAGCACCTGCCCCGTGCCAGCGCCGCGTGCACCTTGTGCATCATCAGGAGCGCTTGCGGCCTTTGAAAATGGAGTAGCACGGCGCTGGCGAGAGCAAGATCCTAGGACCCGTCCAGCGGATCGGAGATGGTGTTCAGGGGCCCGCCGGGACTCCCCCTGTCTGAAGGCGTCGGACGAACGTCGGAGCGGCGTCCGTGCAGGATATCCGAACGTACGAAGATAGAGGGTGTCGCGCCCGGTTGCGCTCCCGATCGCAAGGATGCAGGCGGCTGTCGGCGGTCTGCGCACCGCCTCGTCGAGGAGCACCGTCACGGAATGTGGGACGGGTGGTGCCGCGCATAAACATCCGCATGCGCATGGTAGGTTTCGAGGGCGAGACGGTTCGGGTCAGAGGGAGGAGACGAGACGGTTCCTCGCGTATCTTCCATATCAAGGACCCCCCGTTCATATTCGCCCAGGTTCTAGGCTGCCCAAGCTCGCTGGTTTCGGGCGTGCGCCGCCGCCTGGCACAGCCTTGCGGGCGCCGGCTGTCGGGGAGTCCCATCTTTCTCATCCTGGACGACGGGGAGGGGGACATCGAGGGTTTGGACACCGAGTGGAAGTCATTTTGGACCGATGTCTGGGCATGGACCGGGTTCGCTTGTCTCGGGCTGGCGGGCTTCGAACTGCTGGCACGGGCACTGGCCACCCGATGGTGGTCCCATGCCCTCGTTGCCCTGGTGTTGCTGCTCCTTTCCGTAATCTTCTATGGAGTGGCGCAGATCGCAATCCGGGTTACGCGATGCGATGTCTTGACGCCGCGGTGGCGGTCCTCTCGGGCCGGCGCCAGGCCCTGATCTTCATCGGACTTCTCGCGTTGTCGCTGTATACGGCTCTGGCCTTCGGAGTCGATGCCTATCGCCAGCAGAATGCGGCGCGCATGGACTTCACAAACGGGGTTTACGCCATGAATATCGCCTATTCCCTCGTCAGGCGGCACCTGCATTCGCAGGCTGCAGCCCTCTACAACCAGGGGGTCGGAGAATGGACGAATGCGAGCAACTGGTCCGTCGCCAACACCGCCACCCTGGAACGGGATGTGATGGAAGCCCTGGGGGCCTATGTGTATGGACGCCCCACAAGGTGGGACGTGCGGGTCATGGAGGATTTCGAACGGGCTGTCATCCCGCTGACCCGACACGGTATTCCCAACCGGTTTCGAATCCAGACCGCCATCAATGCCTTTGACGCTGACGCCCCCCGGTGACGGCGTGCAAGCCCCCGCCCGCAAAGCGGGGAGAGGCTCCTGCCATCTTGGACAGGGGCTTACTTCTCCCAGGACCGGCTCAATGAACGATCCGCTCCACGTGAGTATGGGTGGAGTCAGCCGGCGCCAAGACTGACGGGCTCCAGGACGACGCCCTTCGGGTGGCGGCCAGCAAGCCCCCATGGTCGCAACCCGTCGTCCCTCGGCTCTGCGGGAAGGCCTGCTACAATTGGGCAAAACCGACGAGTCGAGGATTCTATGTCACTGCAATCGCAGCTCGCGCAAAGCATCGGACAGGCTCTCGCATCCATTTCGCCGCAGCCGGTCAGCCCTGAGGACATCGTGGTTGAACAGGCCCCCCGTCCTGAATTTGGCGACATGACGACCAATGCTGCCATGCGCTTGTCCCGCATCCTGAAGGCGCCGCCCCGCGAGATCGGCGAGCGCCTGGCCCAGGCCCTGGCGGGCGACGCCCTCGTGCGTCGGGCGGACGTGGCCGGGCCCGGGTACGTGAATCTGTTCGTGGACTGGGGCGAGTGGTTGGCCCGCGAGCCGGTTCTGCCGACGTTCGATCCTCACCCCGGCAAGGTGATTGTGGAACACACGTCCATCAACCCCAACAAAGCGGCGCACGTCGGACACCTGCGCAATGCGGCCATTGGCGACAGCATCGCGCGGCTGTTCCGGCGGACGGGCCATCAGGTCGAGGTGCACAACTATATCGACGACCTCGGCCGCCAGGTGGCCGACACGGTGACCGGACTCCTGTATCTCGATCCGCGCACCGTCTCGGGAACCCATGCCCGCTTCAGCGATTACTGCTGGGACGTCTATGCGGCGGTGCATGAAGCCTACGGCCGTGACGTGAACCTCAAGAGCCGCGGAGAAGAGGTTCTCCACGCGCTGGAGGCGGGTCAGAATCGAGTGGCCTGGATCGCGGAGGCCGTCGTGCAGGAGATTCTGGACGACCAGCTGCGCGACATGGAGCGCTTCGGCATCCGGTACGATCTGCTCGTCCATGAGAGCGACATTCTCCGCGTAGGACTTTGGGGTGCCGCGTTCGAACGGCTGCAAACCTCGCCCCGGTTTGCCTTTGAGACGACCGGGCCGCTGGCCGGCTGCTGGGTGCTACGGACGGAAGGCGACGTCGACGCCGACGATGCCGGGCATATTCAGGACAAGGTGTTGGTCCGCAGCAACGGCCTTCTCACGTACACCGCCAAGGACATCGCCTACCATCTCTGGAAGTTCGGGCTCCTGCCGCTGGATTTCCGCTATCACCAGGTGGGGGACGGCCTCTACAGCACCGGGCGCGAGGCTGCAGTGCCTGCCGTGTTCGGTCGCGCGGATCGGGTCGTGAACGTCATCGACCGCCGCCAGAGCTACCCGCAGCAGATGGTCCGAGAAGCACTTCATGCGGTTGGCTTCGAGGATGAGGCGGGCCGGCTGCACCATATCGGATATGCCGTGGTGAGCCTGTCACGCCGGACGGCGGCGAGTCTCGGGGTGGGGGTCGAGGAGGGCCGAGACGTCTACCCCATGGCGGGTCGACAGGGCATCGGCATCAAAGTCACGGATCTGCTGGCCCTGGTGTCCGGGGTCGTGGACCAGGCTCGCAGCCGGGCTGGGGGCATCTCCAGTGAAGCAATCGCGGCCGGCGCCATCCGCTACTATCTGCTCCGGCATAATCTCCGGACCGACATCGTGCTGGACACGGAGGCGGTGGCCGACATCCGCGGCAACACAGGCCCGTACCTCATGTACACGCATGCCCGTGGCTCCGGCATCCTGCGTCGCGTTGGGGAGTCGGGAGAACCATCGGGGCGGGATTGGGGAAGAGACTCCCTGGAACCGGCCGAACGGATCCTGGCTGCGACCCTGGCGGCGTGGCCAGATGTCCTCGCTGACGCGGCCGCGGAGATGAATCCGACGGCCGTGGCCTCGTATGCTTATGAGCTGGCGGACCGCTTCAACCGCTTTTACGAGGCCTGCCCGATCTTGCGCGCTCCCGAGCCCGCGCGCGCGTTTCGTCTGGAGATCGTGCAGCGGGTCATCGCGGTGATGGCCGATGCACTCGGGGTGCTGGGCGTACCGGCCCCGGAGGCGATGTAGTTCGGAACAGCCGTCGATCGCTCAACCGGGAGCGATGCCGTTCCAGAGGAGGGCGATGACCTGGGCCGCTGCGGCTTCCGGCTCGGGGAAGCGGAGGTCTCCTGCCTCGTTCCGGGTCTGCCCCAGCCTCAGCAGTGCGATAAAGGCATGCGCCGCGAGCGTCGGGCTGGCGGTCGCGATCTCGCCCCGGCTGCTGGCGTCTGCAAAGGCTTGTTCGATGACCGCGTCGACGCTGTGCTGGGCCGCCCGGACCTGGGCCAGCTGCTCGGGCGACAGCTCGGCCAGGGCCTCGTGCAGCATGACGTCAAAGCTGGTAAACGGACGCGGGAGCCCCAGCACGATCCTGGCGATCTCGTAAAGGCGTGACCGGAGCGGCCCGTTCTGGGCCAGCACCCGCTGGCTGGCCCGGCGGGCCTGGCTGAAAACGTGGTCCGACGTGGCGACGAACAGACTCGTTTTGTCCGGGAAGTGATAGTACACAGTGGCCTTGGTGACGCCTGCCGCCTCGCCCACCATGTCCATGGTCACAGCCCGATATCCGGCGTCCATGAACAGGGTCGTCGCAGCTGTGATGATGGCGGCCGCCGTGGGCACGGCCTGATCCGCGAGACGGGGACGCCCCGGCGGTCGCTTAGATTGCGTCACAACGTGTCAAGTCCTTATGGCCCTCTTGGGGGGCTCATCCACTGGCCAAGCGGCGCCGCGTGCGGGCCAGAGCGCCTTATCGCCGAGATAGGCCGTGATGGCGGGCACCACTGCGGAGCGGACGATAAACGTATCTACGAGGACTCCCAGGGCCGCCACGACGCCAAACTCCAGCAGGATCTGCAGTGGCAGGCCCGTGAGTACGGCAAAGGTGCCGGCGAGAATGAGACCGGCGGCCGTGATTACGCCGCCCGTGGCCGCCATTCCTTCCTGCACCGCAGCCGCCATGGGGGCCGTCCGGCGTGCCCGCCAGATCCTGGAGGTCATAAACAGATTGTAGTCTTCTCCCAAGGCGACGAGGAACACGAAGGCGTACAATACGACACCGCTCGCAAGCCCCCCGATCCCCAGCACCTGATGCAGGATCAGCCAGCCCAGGCCGAGACTGGCGAAGAACGACAACACGACGGTGGCGATGAGATAGAGGGCGGCCACCACCGATCGGAGATAGGCCATCAGCAGCAGCGCAATCAAGACGAGGACGAGGGGGATCACGACACGTTCGTCACGCCGGGTGATGGTGCGGGTGTCGAGATTCTGGGCCGTCTCCCCGGCCAGGTAAACCCGAGCCGAGCCCGCGGCCAACGCGTGTCTCGCCCTGGCTTTCAAGAGGGCCAGGTCGTTCATGGCCGCCGTCGACAAAGGGTTGCGGGACAGAATCACCTCGTAACGGGCGACCGCACGGCCCCTCACCCGGGCATACGCGGCGCGGGACACCGACCTGACCCCCGGGCTCTTCTGCAGCGTGCCCCGGATGTTCTGCGACGCTCCGGAACCCTCGACCAGGACAGAGACCGGAGCGAGCGCGCCGGGGCCCTCGGCGCGGGCCAGGAGCGCATAGCCCTGACGAGCTTGAGACGAAGACGGCAAGGCGGAGAGCAGACTGTATGAGGGGCGGATTCCTAGCGAGAACGTGGCCAGGACGGCGAGCAGGAGCAGCCCTCCACCCGCAACCGCGAGGGGCCGTCGCCCGATCGCGCGAGCTATAAAGGTGGTGCGCGGCGGCCGGGCGGAGTGGGGAATCGGAATGACGGGCCAGAAGGCGATCCGGCCTACTATGGCCAGAACACCGGGAATCAGCGTCAGGGAGGCAAGCGCCGTCATTCCCACGCCGAGTGCAAACGGGACCGCAAAGCGGTGCAGGGGGCCATATCGTGCAAGGTAGAGCACGAGAAGCGCGGCCATTACGGTCGCTGCGCTCATCAATACCGTGCCGGCCGACGCCGTCACGGACCGGATCAGGGCGAGGCGGGCATCACTTTCCCGGTGCAGCTCCTCGCGGTACCGGGCCACGACCAACAGGGTGTAGTCGGTGCCTGCGCCAAACATCAGCACCGTCATGATGGACACCGTTTCTGCATCAACCACCAGGACGTGAAGGTGCGCTAAGAGGCCAAGGATGGCCTGCGTCACCAGATAGGCCATCCCGACGCCCACGAGCGGGACCCATGGCAGGACTGGCGACCGGTAGATCAGGACCAACAGCACCAGAATGAGAATGGTCGTGCCGGCCAACAGCGTGACATCCGCGTGCTTGAAGAGAGCGGACGTGTCCATGGCGATGCCTTCGGGACCCGTAAACCGGGCCGAAAGCCGCGAGCCGGCGGTGGACTGGGCCAGAAGATTGTGGTGAAACGCCGCTTCAAACCGGAGGCCAATCTGGGTTTTCAAGCGTGCCAGCACAGTGGCACTGCCGTCCTGGCGGAAGACTACCGGGACCGTGAGGGTGCCGTTGTGTACGGCGGCAGCCAATGCTGGTATGGGAACGTTGGCCAGCGCGGGTGCTCCGATCTGGTCCGGCAAAGGATGGCGGGTCAGTGAGGAGAGCCACCCGGCCACGTCCTTCAAATCACGGCCCGTGAGCCCCCCGGGGCGGTGGAAAACGAACAGACCAGGAAGTGTGTTCCCATGGCCAAACGCCGCAGCCTCGAGACGGCCCGCAATTTCCGAGGGCGCGCTTCGCGGGAGTGTCGCCGGATTGGGAGTCTCCATCCGTGTTACGGATGGGAGCACCAGGGAAAGTCCCACCGCAGCCGCCAGCCATAGGGCGATGGTCACCGCGCGCGCCCACCGCCCAAGGAAAAGGGCTGCCGCTCGGCCTGCGAATCGCTCAAAGCCCCGACTCATTCAGTTCACCTCGACAGTATTTATACCAACCAGTACGATTAATTGTCACGACTTTTTTCCATAGTTTGGGCAGAGGACTCACGTGGGTCGAGGCGAATCTTCTCGCGGATCGATTTGCGACGTTTTCGTCGGAAGTGAGGGGACACACCCGTGTGTGAACTTCTAGCCGTGACCGTCCCCGAGTCGGCACCTCCGCTGCAGATGGATACGATTCTTCTCTGGTCGCGGCAGATGGACGAGTGGGGGCTGGCCGGCTACGGATGGGGAATGGTCTGGGTACAGGACGACGATCTCCACCGGTACCGGTCGGTGGCGGGCATCCGCAACGATCCCGTGGCCAGCCAGGTGCTGCCCCGGATCGTAACCCGGCGGCTCTTCGTTCATGTCCGCCGGCCCAGCTTGATGACCAATATGAGTCATGTGGATGCGCAGCCGTATCTCGACCAGGACGCCGGGCTGGCCTTTGCCCACAACGGGTATCTGGCCGGCCATCAAGAGCTGCGGCCTCGCTACCAGGCCCACCTGACCGGGCGTTCCGACAGCGAGGTGGGGTTCCAGTTATGGCTTGAGGGAATGCGCGACGGGAGCTCCCCGGAAGCCGCCCTCATCGCCGTGCATGACAAGCTGGGCGGCCAGGCAAACTTCATGACCATGGCCCGGGACGGTCAGATTCTGGCTTATGCCGGCAACGTGGAAAATGCCGTGTACCGCTTCCGGATCGGGGACTGGTCCATCGCGGCCACCAGTCTTCACAGCTTCGATCGCTTCGTGTTTGAAACCATCTTTCCCGACGCTGTGGACATCGAGCCGGTGGCCGCCAAGAGCGTCGTGGCGATGCCCTGACCAGCGCCAGGCCGGCGCTTCTGCCATTGGAAAGCAGAAGCGCCGGCGCTGGGGCTGTCGTCAGACGATGTGAAGTTGCAGCGCCCCGATGCTGGGGGACGACACGACCACCGTGTCGCCCTTTTTCAGGAAGAGATCCGTCGAGCGCGATCCATCTTCCCGACGGGGGGTGGAATCGGCCGCCGTGCCCCTGGCCGTTCCGCCGCTGATGATGTCTCCGGGAACCAGGGTGAAGTCGCGCGACAGATGCTCGATCACCTCGCCCCAGTTGAAGATCATGTCGCGGGTGTTGTAGTGCTGGCGCCTCTCGCCGTTGACTTCTGTGATGACTTCGATGTCCTCAGGATCTAGATCTCCCACGGCAATGGACGGCCCGAGGGCTGTGGATCCGTCAAAATTCTTGGCCAGGTTGTAGGACAGCCCGCGTGTTGGGCCCCCGCCGTCGCGGATGCTGCCGTCGTGCAGCAGCGTCACGCCGAATACGTAAGGCCGGTACTCATCGCCCCTGACGTTTTTGGCCGGTCGTCCGATGACGATGGCCGCCTCCCCCTCGAAGTCGAGATATCGGGTCCGGGAGGGGTACGGGATCTCGCCGTCAGGGCCGAGCGCCTCGGCGGGCACCTTCCAGAAGCCCCACGGCGGCGACTTGCGCTCCTGCTCCCGCACCTCCGCCTCCGTCATCCGTGTGCCGTCGGGCCGTGGCGGCATCATCCCCAGCATGTGGTCGGCGTAGTTGCCGCCGACACAGGCAATGCGGCGCCCCGGCCACGGTGCGTGGAGTTTGACATCTGAGACGGGCATGACGCTCCCGGACGGAAGCTCGTGGTCACGGGCGTACAGGATTGCCTCCTGGGCCGCCTCGATGCTGGCCTCGCCTCCCTCAATGAACGCAGGCAGGTCTGACGCCAGCACCGCTGCCGAAAGCTGGCGCGCGGCCATCGCCGCCTCAAACGCCCGCGCCAGATCAATCACACGGTCGCCTTCCCAGGCGCCCACACGCCGTTCGGGTCCAAAAACGACGATTCTCACCGTCCATCTTCCTTTCGGGATCTCGACATCCAGCTGTCGACCGGCCGCCCGGGGCCAGCCTGTCCTAAAAAGCGTATCGCGCCGGGGGGCGCGTGGATCGCCCGTGCAGCCAAATTTTTTCTCGGCCTACGGTGACCAGACGCGGCGCACCCGGGCTTGCCTCACCCTTCCAGG
>JBMFXK010000043.1:0-10974 GCA_049964315.1 Clostridia bacterium
CAAAGATGGCCTGCATGCGCGGCTCCCTCCTTCGCGTCCCGGGTCCAGGATCCGCCCGGCACCCGGCAAAAATTTTGCAGGATGCGGTCGCCGACAGGCGTCAGCACCGATTCGGGGTGGAACTGGATCCCGAATACCGGCCGCGCCGCGTGGCGCACCGCCATGATCGTCCCGTCGTCCGCCACGGCCTCCACGCGCAGGGGTGTGCCTCGCACGTCGCTGACCGCCAGGGAGTGGTAGCGGCCTCCGCGGAACGGGCTCGGGACACCATCCAGCAGACCTCCGCCGTCGTGACGGATGTCGTCGGCCTTCCCGTGCATCAGGCGCACCGCCGGCTCCACCGAGGCGCCAAACGCAACCCCGATGGCCTGGTGACCCAGGCACACGCCGAGGACCGGCAGTTCCTCGGGCGCCGACGCCACCAGCTCGACCGAGACGCCGGCCGACTCCGGCCGTCCCGGTCCCGGGGAGATCACCACCCGGTCCGGCTGGAGGGCCAGCAGTTCCGCGACTGGGCGGGCGTCGTTGCGGATGACCAGGCAGGTCTCCCCCATCGCCTCCAGCATCTGCACCAGGTTGTAGGTAAACGAGTCATAGTTGTCGATGACGAGAATCAATGCCACTCCTCCTCGTCGTCCAGGACCGCAATCAGCGCGCGGGCCTTGTTGAGTGACTCCTGGTACTCCCGATCCGGCTCGGAGTCGGCGACGATGCCGCCGCCCGCCTGCACCGTGGCCACGCCGTCCGCCACCTCCAGGGTGCGGATGGTGATGCACGCGTCCAGCGATCCGTCATGGGACAGGTAGCCCACCACCCCGCCGTAGGCGCCGCGACCCTCCGGCTCCAGTTCGTCGATAAGCTCCATGGCCCGGATCTTGGGTGCGCCCGACAGCGTTCCCGCCGGAAAGCAGGCTTGGAGAGCGTCCAGCGCATCCAGATCGGAGCGGAGACGCGCCTCAACGTCCGACACCATGTGCATGACGTGGCTGTACAGTTCCCGCTCCATGAAACGCGTGACGCGCACCGAACCCGGCACGGCCACGCGGCCCAGATCGTTCCGACCGAGGTCCACCAGCATCACGTGTTCGGCCCGCTCCTTGTCGTCGGACGACAACTCCGACCACAGATCGTTGTCCTCCTCCGGCGACGCCCCGCGCGGGCGGGTGCCAGCAATGGGCCGGGTGGCGACGTAGTTGCCCTGCACCCGCACCAGGAGCTCGGGCGACGAACCTACCAGGGTGCGCTCCGCGGTCTCCAGGTAAAACAGGTACGGGCTTGGATTCAGGCGCCGGAGCCGCCGATAGAGGCCCAGCGCATCGCCCTCCACAGGAGCGGACAGTTTCTGCGACAGCACCACCTGAAAGATGTCGCCGGCCGCGATGTGACGACGGGCTGCATCCACCATGGCCCGGTAGCGCGCCAGGGACTGGTTGCTGGTGAGCGGTCCGGTCCGGCGGATGACCGAGGTGGTGGGTGCGAACGGTTCCCGCAGCACGGCCAGCACCCGGGCAATCTCCGTGTCAGCGTCCGCCTCACGGCCCTCCCGAACCTGTGAGACCACCGTGAGGGTCTGGCGGCGATGGTCGAAACCCAGAATGGTCCGGGGCCAGACGAAGTGCCAGCCGGGCGACGCTTTGGCATGCCGGTGGGGAAGTCGCTCCAGCGTCCGCACCCAATCGTAGGCCAGATATCCCACCGCCCCGCCGGTGTACGGCAGCGTCAGGTCTTCGGGGACGCGGGCACGGTACTGCCGCCAGCCCTCTCGCAGCAGCCATGTGGGGTCGAGGCTTGCATAATCGCCCGCCTCCCCCTTCAGTACGGCAGTGCCGTCCTCGTCTGTCAGGCGGGCAAGCTCACCCACCGCGATGAAGGAGTAGCGGGCCACCTTCTCATCGCCCTCCACACTTTCCAGCAGCGTGTGAGCGCCGTAGGGGCGGAGCTTCAGGAAGGCCGTGATGGGCGTCTCCTGATCCACCGGAAACGTGCGGTGGCGGATCGCGTATGGGGGCTTCAGCGAGGCCTCCGGAACCTTGCCGGCCACAGTCATGCGTCTCTCCTTGCCGTTCCAATAAAAAAACCTCGTCCCGCTGGGACGAAGTTGACTTCGTGGTGCCACCCATGTTCAGGCCTACGGCCTCTTGCTGCGATACGGCCGACGGCTTATATCGCCTTCCCTTATAACGGAGGAAGAACCCGTCCAAGCCTACTAGCCCAAGCGTTCGGTTGGCCGCTCTCGGATCCATTCCTGCGGTTTGGGCCACCGGATTCCCACCATCGCCGGCTCTCTTGGGACGTCCGCCGCAGTACTCGTTCCGGTCATCGCGAGTCGCTGTGAAATTAGCGTCAGTCTATCGTCCCTGTCCGGCAGCGTCAATAGGCGTTTAATCCCGCTCACGGCCCCACCAGATGATCGACCGCGCGCGCCACGGCCACGTCACGGTCCGTGACCCCGCCTGCATCGTGCGTCACCAGGAATACCCGCACCCGGTTAAACCGGATATCCAGATCGGGGTGGTGCGACGCCGCCTCGGCAATGGCCGCCACCTCATCGACGAACGCGACGGCGTCTTGGAAGCTCTCCCACTCAAACCAGCGCTCAATCCCGTCGGAACTCCCGCGCCATTCGCGCAGGGTCGCGAGCGCACTAGCCAGTTCGTCCGCTGCAAGCCGTCTCATGCCTGTGCTCCCCGCTTCTCCCGGCGGCGGCCGCCGTTGAATGCCTCCTCAACGCAGTCCAGCGCCTGTTCGTCGTCTATCGCCATGAATTCAATTCTGTTCACGGGCCTTCTTGGCCTTCTTGGCCTTCAATGAAGGAGGCTTGCCGGCAATGCCGCGCCCAGCGCGCTCACGACGGCGTCTCGAAGCCCCTGATGCTCTGGACGTTTAAGCTCCGGATCCCGGTCCAGAATCTGCCGCGCCAGGTTCCTCGCGTCTTGGAGCAGCGCGAGGTCCTTCAGGGGATTGGCCAGACTGAAGCCCTGGAGTCCGTGCTGGCGCAGCCCCAGCACTTCTCCCGGCCCCCGCATCTCCAAGTCAATCTCCGCCAGGCGCAGTCCGTCATGATGCTCCTGCAGGGCGGCCAGACGTTCTTCCGCTTCGTCCGTGCCGGGATCTGCCACCAGGATGCAGCGTCCCAGGCGTGTCCCGCGGCCCACCCGCCCTCTCAGCTGATGCAGCTGGGCCAGGCCGAATCGGTCGGCGTCTTCAATCACCATCACCGTCGCGTTGGGAACGTCGACCCCGACCTCGATGATGGTGGTGGCCACCAGTACATCCAGCTCGTGCTGTCGGAACGCCTCCATCACACGGCCCTTTTCATCCGAGGCCAACCGCCCGTGCACCAGCCCGACCCGCCATCCCGGCAGTGTCCGCATGCCCTCGTACAGGGTCGTGGCTGCCCGCACCCCGCCTTCGTCGCCTTCCTCCACGTGAGGGCAGACCACGTACGCCTGCTCCCCGCGCTTTACAGCGGCCATCACCTCCTGGTACACGGCCCGCCGGTCGGCGCGCGTGCGCCGCACCGTCTCCACCGGCCGCCGGCCGGGCGGCAGACCCCCAATCATGGTGAGATTCAGATCACCGTAGACGGTCAGCGCCAGGGTGCGGGGAATGGGTGTGGCCGTCATCACCAGAAGATGGGGGGCATGGCCCTTGGCCGTCAGACCGGAGCGCTGGCGCACGCCGAAGCGGTGCTGTTCATCCACCACCACCACGCCGAGGTTGTCAAAGGCCACCGAATCCTGGATCAGGGCATGCGTACCGACCACCACCCCGATGCCGCCGGCCGCCAGCTCACTGCGTACGCCCTCGCCGGAGCCGCCGGTCAGGCTCGCCACCGGAACTCCCAGCGGTTCGAACCAGTTTTGAAACACCCGGGCCTGCTGGTCCGCCAGCACCTCCGTGGGGGCCATGAACGCGGCCTGGAGTCCCGATTCCACCGCCGCCAGGCACGCCAGTGCCGCGATGACGGTCTTGCCGCTGCCCACGTCGCCTTGCAGCAGTCTTGCCATCGGCGCCGCCCGGGACAGATCCGCCGCCACCTCGTCCCAGGCCGTCCGCTGAAAGCTTGTCATCTCAAACGGCAGGGCGGCCGTAAAGCGACGGACCAACTCTCCATCGGTAATGAGGGCCCGCCCCACACCAGGTCCTCGTTCTCGGGCCCTGAGCCACTGAATCGCCAGCGCGACCGTCAACACTTCATCCAGAACCAGTCGGCTGCGGGCCTGCTCCTGCTCCTCCATCGACGGCGGCAGATGAATGGTGCGCAGGCTCCAGGACCGCCCCGGGAGCCCCCGTTCCGCCAGCACGGCCGGCGGCATCGGGTCGCTGACCTGCGCGGCCAGGCCGGGAATCACGGCCCGCATGACCTGGCGCATGAACGCCTGCTTCAGATCCCCGGCCAGGGGATAGACGGGGACAATCTCGAGGACGTCACCATCCTCCACCTCTTCCCACTCCGGATGCGCCATCGTGAGATAGCGGCCCCGTCGCGCCACCTTCCCGGTCAAGATGAGCTCCTGGCCGGGGTGGAAGCGCCGGAGCAGAAAGCGGGCATGGAAGAATACCACCTCCATGACGGCGGTGTCGTCGGTGATCCTGAGCTGGGCCATGACATCCCGCCCGGGCACCGTCCTTGGCATGACCGAGAGGACGCGTCCCCTGACGATGGCAGTCTCTCCGATAGGCAGGAACGCCATCGGCACGAGGCGGGTGCGGTCCTGGTAGCGGCGGGGCCACACTGTGAGGAGTTCCCCGGCCCGGGCCGCCCCGAGGCGCGCCAGGTCCTCAGCCCGGCGCGGACCGACCCCCGGAAGCCGGGTCAAGGGGTCGCCCAGAGCTATTCCCGGACGATGATGCCCCACACCGGCAGGCTGGCCACCGGCCGGGCTTCGACGCCGAGGACCGTCTCCCAAAGACGCACCTCCTCTTCCGCCGCGTCCGCGTGGATGTAACAGTGGACGAGACCGTCGCCGGTCAACCGGGCGGACACCGCCGCCAGGACGCTTTCCACGGACCCCTCCACGCCCAGCGAGGCGACGCGGCAGCGAGCGCTCCCACCCTCGACCAGGATCTGCTCGACCTCTGCCGCGCGTTCCAGCACCCGCGCCTCGGCCCGGACGTCGGCGGCCTCCCACCAGTGGTCGAGCGCGACCAGCAAGGCGCCCGGACTGTGGACCGCCACCGCCTGCTTCAGCACCCGCTGGGGTTCCAGCCACAGCGCTCCCGGGCGGTCGGCTTCATCGGAAGGGGCGAGGGGCGTGAAACCGGCCGCGCGGAACAGATCCGCCCACGCCTCTTCCACCACGGGCCAGGGTCCTCCCGAGCCGGCCTCCACCTGGGCCTGCATGTCAAGCAGCGTGAGTTCTCGCAGGCGTCCGCTCTCCTCCAGCAGCCGCACCACTTCGTGCGGCCGATCCGTGTGCACGTGCACCTTCAGTTCCCGCGGATCGGCAACGGACAGGGCCACCGAGTCACCCAGCTCGGAGAGCCGCTCAGTCAAGACGCCCGCACTGAACGCGGGGTCCAGGACCAATGCCTCGACATCATACGGAAACAAAAGATTCGCCGGCGCCGCCGCCGGCTGGCGGACGTCGCTTACGGGCGCCCCTCCGGCGGCCGGGACGCCGGTACCGGCCAATCCCTCCAGGATCAGCACCAGCCCCTGACCTCCCGCATCGACCACTCCGGCCTCCGCCAGCACGGCGAGCGCGTCGGGCGTGTGTCGGAGTGCGGACCCCGCCGCTTCCAAGACGGCGGCCCAAAGCGCTGTTTCCGCGGATGGACAAAGGCTCCCGCGCGCGGCGGCGTCGGCCACGGTCAGAATCGTGCCTTCGACCGGCTGGCTGACATGTTCACGCGCATACCGCGCCCCGAGCTGCAGGGCTGCGCGCCAATGCTCGACGTCCCACGGGCCGGAGGCGGGCGCCGCGTCTAAGAATCCACGCAGCCACTGGGAGAGAATCACGCCCGAGTTGCCTCTGGCCCTGCGAATGGCGCCCTCCACCAGGGCGCGCGCGTGGTCCCGGGGTCCACCGGCCGTCTCGTTCAGCCGTGAGACTCCGGCATGCAGGGTGGCCAGCATGTTGTGACCCGTGTCGCGGTCCGCTACCGGAAACACGTTCAGACGGTCGACCGTGGCCGCATGCCTCTCCAGCTCACGCTCGGCGGCCCGCCAGCGCTCACACCACTCCTGTTGGGTCACGAGGGGTTGGTCCGCGCGTGCGCTTTAGGTTCACCGCGTTTGCGGGTGCCCTGACTCCGCACCCGTACGGTCACCTCGGACGCTTCCAGGCCCAGCCATTCCTTGAGCCGGACCTGCACGCGGGCCGAGGCTGCCTCCGCGACGGCTTCCGCGTCCACTTCGGCGTCCCGTTCCAGGTCAATCTGACAATAGACCCGCAGGCCGTCGCTGCCACGGACGCTGATTCCGCGCGGACGGACGAGCTGAGCAGGGCGCCGCGGAGTCTGCGCCACGCCGGTGGTCTCCTCCAGGGCCAGCTGGGCCACGGCCGCCACCACTTCTTCGTGAATCCGAAGCTTCCCGCCTTCGCGTCGCCAGCGCACCGGCACTCCCCCGCTTTCGGCCTGCCGCTTCGCTTTGGAGTCTAGGAACCACGCTCCCATCTGTCAACGGCGTGGAGGGCGCCCGCCATCTGATTGTGGTATAGTAGCTGGGATTGACCATGCCAGGAGGGAAGCTCGTTGGCGTACCATTGCGAAATTTGTCACAAGCATTCCGGCCACGGCTTTAATGTGAGCAAGTCCAACCGCCACACGAAGCGGGTCTGGAAGCCAAACATCCAGCGGGTGCGCGCCCGCATCGACGGCAAGGTCCGGCGCATTTACGTCTGCACCGCGTGCCTGAAGAGCGGACGTGTGGACCGCGCCATCTAGGCCTGGGGCGACAGCCCCAGGTCCGTGGTCCCGTAGCGATAGGCGGTCCGGCAGTATTGGCACACGACTTCGGCCCCACCGGTTTTCGCCATTTCTTCCCGCTCCTCTGACGGCAGTGTCAGGAGGAGCGGTTTTAGATCCGAGCGGTCGCAGCGGCAGTCGAAGCGAACGCGGGCGGGCTCCCCGTACCGGATCGGCTCGGGCAGGATGCGCCGGATAAGGTCTTCAGCCGTGGCCCCGTCGGCCACGGGGTAGCTTACCGAACCGAGGACGTGCAGCCGCTCCTCTACGTCGTCCACCAGCGTGCGCGGCGCGTCCGGCAGGGTTTGCACCAGAACCCCGCCCGCGCCCAGCACCTGCCCGTCCCGGCCCACCAGCACACCGACCGCCACGGCGGACGCCACCTGCTCCGACTCGGTAAAATAGCGGGCGAGGTCGGCACCTATCTCCCCGGACTGAAGCGGAACATAGGAGCTGTAAATGCCGCCGTTGTCCAAATGACGCCGGACGAGCAGCCGCCCATCCCGGCCGACGGCTTGTCCCACCGCCAGTTTGCCGTCCGGGCGGAGCGGCAGCGAGACGTCGGGATGGTCCACCCGAGCTCGAAGCATGCCGTCCGCATACCCTTCGGCAATCACGCGGCCAAGAGGGCCGCCCCCGTCTGTCTCAAGATGGACAAACTCATCGCCCTTGAAATCTGCGCTCAAGAAAGCGGCACCCACCATTAACCTTCCCATGGCGGCGGCGGCCAGAGGTAGCGCCCGGTGCACGGTCTCCACCGCCCGTGCGCTCTCCGTGATCACCGCTCCCATGGCCCGAAGTCGTCCCCCAGCGGCCGTCGCCTTGATCCGGTAATCCTGCAGGTGCCTACCCTCCCGTGGGCCGATCAGCGTCGGGCCCAGAGGCCCAGGACAACCTGGAGGATCCGCCCCACCAGCGGGGGTACCTTGACCACCTGTACGCGCATCCTGGTCCCTCCTTGACCGGCTCGCGCCGGCAACCACTGATCATCGGGCCGTCATGAGGCGCACACCCACCAAAACCAGCGCCGCCCCCATTACCAACGGTCCGAGGCCAGCCCACAAGAGCCACAGCCCCAAACCCACCGGCCACATCCACAGCGGCAACACCTTCACTACCAGAAGGACGCCTGCTGCCGCAAGTCCGACGCCCATCCAACGGTGCCCCGCTTGCTGCCTTGCGGAGCGCCAAGCCTTCGGCCTCGCTCTCACCGCCACACTCCCTTTAGGGCCGGAGCGGCGATACGCTCCATCCTATGGAGGGGGTGCGATCTCGGTGACTTGGCGCAGCTGGTCAATCGCCTGCGCCATGTCAGGAGCACCGAACAGATGCGAACCGGACACCAGGATGTCAGCGCCCGCGCGAACAAGCGCCGCGGCATTCTCAGCATCCACGCCGCCGTCCACCGCTATGCGAGGGCGGTCGCGCCCGGCCCGGCGACGGTATGCCTCTTCCACTTTATGTATGGCCCGCGGCCAAAATTTCTGTCCACCGAAACCCGGGTTCACACTCATGATCAGGAGAACGTCCACCTCGTCGAACACATCGTCCAGGAGGGACACCGGTGACGCCGGGTTGAGGGCAAGGCCCACGAGCGCACCGGTGTCGGCAATCGCGGCCAGCGTTCGCTCGACGTGCGGCAGCGCCTCCCAGTGAACGCTCAGTAAATCCGCACCTGCATCCCGGAAGCGCGCCAGATACCGATCGGGCTCCACGATCATGAGGTGGACGTCAAGCGGCAGGGCCGTCGCATGGCGGATCGCCTGGACCACCTGCGGCCCGAACGTGATGTTGGGCACGAAGCGACCGTCCATCACGTCGACGTGAATGGCGTCTGCGCCAGCTTCCTCCACCCGCCGCACTTCCTCGGCCAGCCGGCCTGGATCGGCGGACAAAATGGAGGGCGCCACCTGTACGATGCGTCCGCTCACCGACGCCTCGCCTCCTTCCCGCATGCGTTCCGATCCTAACACGTTCGGCGCGGCCATCCCTGAGCCAGCTAACGCATCACTTCGCCCAGAAACTCCAGGTAGTGCCGGTAGCGGACGGGGGAGATGCGTCCCGCCTCGAGCGCCTGCGGAAGCGCACAGCCGGGCTCGTCCCGGTGCAGGCAGTCGTGAAAGCGGCATGTCAGATCGCGAAACTCGGGGAACGCCCACTTCAGCTCCTCAGCCGTCATGGGTGGCAGCCGGAAGCGGCTGAACCCTGGCGTATCCGAGAGATAGCCGCCGCCGAGACGATGCAGAGACACCGTGCGCGTGGTCTGACGACCGCGCTGCCACCTCGAGAGGGTCCCGGTCGCAATCGCCTGGTTCTGCGTGAGGCGTTCCAGCAAGGACGACTTTCCCACTCCGCTTTCGCCCGTCATCACGTGGATGCCAGGCCCGAGGAGTTCCGGTATGCCCGGGAGTCCTTCGCCGGTGCTGGTGGACGTCCACACAATCGGGTAGAGACGGGCCCAGGGTGCCAGATCCCGACGACGATCGGCATCCACCAGGTCAGCCTTGTGCGCCAGCACCAGGAGGTCAAGCCCATAAAGCTCGGCCAGCACCAGGCGGCGATCCAGGAGGTCCAGCGAGCTGGCTGGATGGACTAGGGTGAAGACCACCACCAGTCCGGTCACGTTCGCCACGGGGGGCCGCTGCAGCGTGAAACTACGGGGCTCGACCGCGGTCACGACGCCCTCATCCGCGGTCGTCGGCTCAACCGTGACGCGGTCACCGACCCGGATCCGGCCGATGTCCCGGCGCAGGCGTCCGGCCAGATGACACAACCATTCTCGTCCATCGTCCAGACGGACGGTGGGCCGGTTGGCCTCGAGCCGGACCACGAGGCCCTTCACGGGTACAGCATCTCACCCACTGCTTGATGACGAAGGGTTGCCGGAGGCGGCCGACGAGGAGGACGAGGACGGACTGCTGGTGGACGGGCTGGTCGGCGTCAGCGCGCTCGTGCCCTGGAGCTGGTTATTCAGGTAAAAGGACGCCTGCCCTTGCTGCCCGTACCACGTGACCGTGAGCGGAACCGTCTCGTTCGGCTGCACCTCAGCCCAGAACACCTCCATATTGCCCGCCTGGTCGGTAATTACGGTCTTCAGTACGGAGTTTGGCGGAGCTGTCGACGGCACCCCGTACGAGACCTGCGACGTGTTCTGGGTGAGACCTGTGGACTGCGGGCTCAAGCCGCTGGACAGCACGACTGCCACCGAGCCGCCCACCCCCACCTGGCCGTACGGACCTGGATTCTGATCAATCACCACCCCCGGCTGGGCCTGGGTCGAGTACTGGTAGGAGGCGCTGGCCAGGGTGAGGCCCACCTGGGAGAGGGCAGCGGCCGCCTGGGATGTGCTGTCGCCGGTGACGTTGGGCACCGTGGCATTCTTGGGGCGGACGGGCCCCAGAGAAACCAGAAGGTCCACCTTGCTCCCCGGGAGCACGGGTACGTCGCCTTTGGGTGTCTGACTGATGACTTCGTTGGCCGGTGCCGAGTTGTGGACGTACGCCAGGATGGGAACCAGCTTCCATGCCTTCAGGCTGCTCTCGGCGGTGTTGACGTCCTCGTACAGGACAGAGGGTACTGCCACCCTGCTGGGCCCCTTGCTCGTCACGAGCTCGATGACGTAGCCGGGTACGAGCTTGGTCCCGCCTGCGGGGGACTCGGAGAACACGTGGCCAGACTTGATCCGGCTGCTGAAGCTGCCGCCCACCACCTTGACGTGAAATCCTTGGCGCTTGAGCATCGTCTTCGCCTGAGGGAGCGGTCGGCCCACCACGTTCACCAGGGCGACTGTGCTCGGACCGGCCAGCACCCGTTCCAGGCCGTAGCCTACCAGCACCACCAGCACCAGCGCCACTGCCGCGATGACCGTCCAACGTCGACGCACCGGCGTCATGAACCCCGCGGCGGGGCGACCCTCAGCGCTCCGGCTGGAGCGGCTGCGCACAGGCGGCGTCGGACCCGCGAGCGGATCTGCTCCGCCCCCCGCCTGCACCTCATGCAGGCGGTCGCGGAAGGCTGCCGCAGACGCAAACCGGTCGTCAGCATCCTTGGCCAGCAGGC
>JBMFXK010000044.1:0-10842 GCA_049964315.1 Clostridia bacterium
AGGTCCGCAAGGCGGACCTTTCCGAGCCACATCCGGCGGCATTCGTTGGAGTCGCGCAGCGGCGTTCGCGCTGCATCCTGCCTCCCGCCGTACTAGCGCGGCCGCGGTCCCCGACGGCGGTGAATGTGGAGACAGTGGCGATCCGGGTGCCGATGAGACGGACCGTACCGCATCCGGATTCGCCCCCTTCTTCGGGGTGGGCGGGCGGCCTGCGCCACCCCCTCCACGTGCGGTGAGGCGTCATGGCGGACGGGTCAGTGCTCGCGGCAACTCAGGCTCCATGCCGCGGAGTCCCGCAGCGGCCCGGCCCACGTCCGGGTCAGGCGTATTGTGAGGCTGCGGGTGCGGACGACGTGGCCTGCGTCTTCCAGCACCCGGTGATGCCGGGCGACGGCAGGCGCGGAGATCGGGGGGAACGGCAGCTTTTGTGCCAGCCTCGCCCCGGTTACCTCCCCCTCGCAGAGCCGGGCGAGCATGTCCCGGCGCATCGGATGGGCGGTGGCTCCAAACATCAGGTGCTCGTTTCACAAGAAGCTGGATGGGTACGACAGTAGGGCTCACAGGTGTCAAGGGGTGGGTGCGGGGCATCCCGCGGTTGAGGCGTCTATAGTGCCTGTCGCCATGAGGGTGCCGTCGGGCAGCCAGGCGATGGTGCACGTGCAACCGTCCACAGGCGCAGAGCACCACCAGGAGGCCCGTCGCGGCCAGGTCTTCTGGCCGGGAGTGTCCCGGTTCCTGAGCGGTACCCGCCCCCAGAAAGACAGTGAGCTCGCCGATGACGAACGCCAGGTACCGGCGCGGAAGCCAGGGAAGGCAAGGCTGGAGGGCCCGGACCAGCCAAACCGTCAGCTCCACCGCGGCGGCCAGGGCGGGGAAGATGGGAGGAGACGACATAATGCCACCTCCCTTTGGGGGCAGGGTGGCATGGCGACCTATCCTGGATCTAACTGGGATCTAAAGCGTCCCTCGCCGGTACCTAAAACTTGAACGGCCAGGAGCGCGCGGGCCCTACGGGCTGGAGCAGGTAGCCAAATCCACGGCGGGTGACGAGGAGTTCGGGCCGGTGGGGCCGGCGCTCGAGGAGCTGGCGGAGCCGGGAGATCACCACATACAGGTCCTGGGGGGCACGCGGCTCTCCGATCCATCCGGCGGCAATCAGCTGTTCAGAGGGAATCACGTGGCCCTGATGCTTCATCAGCACGGCCAGCACGCGCCACTCCAGCGCGGTCAGCAAGACGGGCGGGCGGCCCCGCCGGACCACCGCATAGCGGTTCCGGTCCACCGCCACCCAGGGGGCCAGGTGGATGAGGCTCCCGCCATCGCCTCTCGCATCCCCGGGGACATAGTCCATGCTCACCACTCTTCGCGCGTGAGTTTTCCGAGGACCGGCCGCGCGCCTCTTTTGCCAGCCTAAATTTCCCAAGAGGTGCAGGAGCCGTGGCAGCATTCCTGCCGTGGGCGATAAGGCGAGGATGTCACCAGGCCCAGGGGCACGGTGATGCGTGACGGCCTGCCCACTGACTGAAGATGGCGGGGCGGTGCTACACTGATCCCGCCAGTCTCGGACGGGAGGTGCTCTATGGCGGAGCGAGTGGTGTGTGTACCGGTCGACCCGACGGGTCAGGTGGAACCGCGCTGGGGAAGGGCCCCGCGGGTGGCCCTGGCCCGGCTGGATGGGGGCGACGTGAAGACCTGGGAGGAGCACGACGTGGGCTGGGACGCCCTCCATGAGGAGCGTGCTGAGGGCCTCCACCACGCCGGTGTGGCGCGGTTTCTTCAGGAGCACGGAGTGACGGACGTGGTGGCCCACCACATGGGCCCGGGCATGGAACATATGCTGACGCGCATGGGACTCCGCGTACATCTCGGCGCCCAGGGCGATGCCAGACGCGCCGTCCGCGAAGGCGTCAGTTGACTTATCCGTTCTCGACCACGCTTGCGGCCGCCGTGTGGTAATGACGGCCCACCTCCCGGGTGCGGTGGGCATCGGAGCCGTATACCAGACGAAGACCAAGGGCACGTGCCCGCAGCGCGACGTCTCGAGGTGGATATGTATCGGCGCAGTCCGCGTGATCGAGGCCCGATACATTGAACTCGAGCGCAAAGCCGGCCGCCCGCATGGCGTGGAGGACGTTCGCGATGCGCGCTTCCACGCCCGCCGTCTCAAGCGGCGACAGGTCCGGCAGCAAGCGCTGAAACATCCGGCACCGGGTAAGGTGCGCGAGCCGCTGGGGCTTCACGGTCCCGAAATCGGTGCGAACGGCCGCCTGCACCGTGTCCAGATAGTGGATCTGGAAGGCGGCGAATGAGCCGTAGTGAGGCAGGATGCGGTCCTTGAGTTCCTGCCCATCCAGATCAATCCCGCGCATGCCGTCCGCCGTCGGCACGAAGTGCACAGACAGCACCAGATCGTCGATGTGCCGAGCCACCCGGTCGAGGAAAGACCGCGTCCAGGCGACATGCTGGGGCAGGTAATCCAATTCAAAGCCAATTTTGACGTCAATATGGCGGCGGTAGCGGGTCCGGATCCGGGCCATGTGCGCGAGATACTCGTTCACCCGGCGGGGGTCGAGCTCGAGTCGGTTACTCACGGCCCGGGGATACGGGAGTTCGGCCACGAAGTCTGGCGGCAGCGGCGCATGCTCCGTGATGGAGTAGGTCGTGAACCCCTGGTCAATGGCGCGCTCGACCATGGCCTCGGTAGGCTCGCCGGACCCATGGCCGCAGTACTCCGTGTGGGAATGGCCGTCCCACTGTACCCTTGGCAGGCTCATCGAATGGCACCCCGAGCACATCGCGTCAGGGGGTTGTCCATCCCCACTTCTCGACAGAGCAGCGGAGCGAGGTAGTCGACCGGGGGGCGGGTGTCTTCTAGGAGAGACCGTGCGACGATATCCTTATGGGCCGGCAGGCGGATGAGCTGGCTGAACTCCGGCACCCCGCCATGACTTCGCAGCTGCTCTTCGACGCGGGTGTAGCGCGCCAACAGGTGAGCCTCGATCAGGGTCAGTGTCACCCGAAAGACGATGACCAGGAAGTCGTATGGCCCCCCCGACTTCAACCAGACGGACGTGTTGTCCTCCACCGCGTTCGCATCGTCGCCGTACAATCCGAGCTCTTCGTGAAGCTCGCGCAGAACGGAACCCCGGAGGTCGCCTGAACCGTCCGTGTCCACGTCGGAGCGATCGAGTCGGCCCGCGCCGGCCTGCAGACGATGAGGATATGCGGTATGAACTCCCATCTCCCCGCCAATCAGCACATGGTCGCGGGTCCTCACCAGGCCCACCCCGTATACGGCGCGAAAGGCATGCTCACGGGGGTGGGGGTTTCGCACCGTGTACAGATAATGGGCGTAGTCGCTCGGCCGCAGCGTCACTGGCAGGGCGTCAGTCGTCTGCGTAACGTGGGCGACGGTAAACGCCGGGCCGCGAAACAGCCGCGGATTCTCACGCGTGGCGTCGTGCCGGTGGGCGTCGATGGCCGCCTGCAGGGCCTGGGGCAGGACCACCGGACATTCTTTGAGACGCACCTGCACGACCGGTGGCACGGGCTCGAGACGAACGGGCCGCATTGTCATCGCGCCGACCCCCCCAGTTCGCGGGCGCAAGCGGCCGCGGACAGTATGAATCGCAGGGCTCCCGCCCACACCGGCAGAGCCTCGTCCAACGGCCGCCGGTTGATGGTGGCCCGATTATCCTCAAGCGTCCGCAGCAGCGCAGGGCCGATCCACGCGTACTTTGCCGCCATGGCCGCGGAAAGCACCGCATCGAGCCGGGCTCGGCAGACAGTCCAACCCCCGCTCTGCAGACCGTCCCGGTAACCGTCTCGGGTGATCTCGTACAGGGCGCCCATCTCCTCCACCGGGACGCAAAAGTCCAGGACGGCGTCCGGGACCAGGTTGCCAGGGTCCTCTCCCACCGCACCGGCTCCGGAGAAGGCCCAGTCTACCAGCACCGTCTCGGCGTCCGTGCCAAAGACGTTTCCGGGATGAAGGTCGAGATGGGCCAGCGTCGCCGGCATGGACTCGAGGAGGCTCAGAAAACGATCCCGGTCACGCCGGAGAGCCAGCAGATCGTGTCGGAGGCTCCCCGGCAGGAAATGGCGAACCCTCGCGTCGGCAAAGATGGCCGAGCGCTCCAGCACAGAAAAATCCGCGTCGCGCACCTTCAGGTAAGCGCGGAGCCAGCCGTGGCTCAACCAGTCTGTCTCGAGCATCGGATGGGCTCGCATGGCGGCCTGCGCGATGCCCAATTGGCATGCGAGGCGCCTGTAGCGGGACAGTGGCCAAGAGAGAGCGGGCGGAAGATCGCGCAGATCTTCCATGTACAGGGCGACGGATCCATCCGGTCGGTCCGCGGCGTGAAGCAGGTGAGGCGCGCGGAGTCCGGGCGCCAGCTGGTCGAGCCATCCCGATCGGTAAAGCAGGGGTTCCCGCTTCCAGTAATACCAGTGCGATGCATCCCGGCCCGCCTGCCAGTAGGGGTGACCGGCAGAATCTGGCCTGAGTTCTTTCACGACCAGCGACCAGCCTTCTCCCTGGATACGCCCGACGAAGGCCGTGGCGGATGCGCGCGCCTCGTAGAGGCGCTCCACCGCATACTGCCCCGGCACAAAGTGGGCGTGGAGAGCCTGCACGGCCGCCTGCACTTCGGCTTCAGGAATCGGCGGTCGAGGTGCTGACGCCTCACTCATCAAGCGGTTCTCCCCGCGGGTAGGGGGCGGCAATATTCCGTTCCATCGCGCGATGGAGCCGGGCAGCGCGTTCCAGCGCGGTCGGCCATCACAGGCCATTCCGGGACGACACGGCTTTCGCGGTGGCGAGGAAAGCGCGGGAGTACGCCAGGGGGGCGGTGATAAGGGAGCCGGGGTCGCCGGGGTCCAGAGGGAGCCGCCCGAGCGTGGTCGGTTGACGGCTGGAGAGCTTTCCGCTCCACCATTTGACGCCTCGCACCGGCATGGGCTGCCGGGCTTCGACGCCGAGGCGGCAGAGGGACCGTGGCGAGAAGCCAGTCCTGGCGGGCCGTGATGCATTCGGGTGGCGCCGTCACCCGAAGCCGCCCCGTGGCGAGGCGCCGGACCGCATCCCCCGATGGGTCCACCCCGTCCGTCTCGACAACCAAGCGCGCGGACAGATCGCCGGGATCCCAGCATGTAAGGCGCGGCCTGCTCACGGGGCGGGCGAGGTCGGCGTCCGACTCCAGCGCGACGGCGCAGCGGAGCCAGTCCGGGGTGATGAGGGTAAAGACCCGGCGCGGAACAACCACCCGGGCCAGCGCAGTGGGCGAGATGCGCTCGCGCCCGTCCGCAAATCTGTCGGCAAATTCCTGGACGCGGGGCCCACGCAGGGTGACCCCAAGGTCGCGGTCGGATGTGCGGTCGACGACGCCCGCGGCCGGCGATCCGGAGAGCCAGATGGCGCCCACGCGAGAGTCGGTGCCCAGCACCTCGCCCCCCCACTTTAGGCGCAACTCATACCCCGCGGGCAGGGGGCTTACAGCATTCAACGCGGGACCGGGCAGGGAGTTCACGGTACACAGCACCTCCGCGTCCGTCAGGAATATCAGCCAAGCAGGGGTCGGCCCCAGGCCACCCGGGCGGCCACACGAAGGCTGAGGACCCCGCCGTTCGCGTGCGGAGACACCAGCTGACGCACCGCGGCATCGAAAGCGTGAGCCTGCTCCGGATCCATACGCTCTCGCGAAAAGCCGTTGCGGGAGTGGAAGTCCTCCACGTATGCATCGATGGTCCGCCGGTAGCGGGCGCCGGAGAGATCTTCCCGCCCTTCGACGGCGAACAGATGTCGCGAAATCAGTTCTTGAATCAGGTCGTAGGGGCGGTAGGCTCGGTTGGTGGAGTACTCACGGATGAGGGGCAGCAGATCCGGCTGCCAGGGCGGCGGGGCCGGGTCGACGTCGACAATGGCAAGCCGGCCGTCGGCCGTCAGCGATCGGGCGAGCCTCGGCAGTACGACCCCCCAGTCCATCCAGTGGAGGCTGTTGCCGGCTGTGGCCAGGTCGTACGGGGGATCCAGGGGCGCGGACTCGGCTGGCTCCACAATCCAGCGCAGGCGCGGGTGTCGCCCAGCCGGAAGCCGTCGGCCCGCCGTCACCATCGCTGTCGAAGGCTCCACCGCATCCACCCGGGCACCCCGGCGGGCCAGTGCCCGGGCAATCTCGCCACGGCCCGACCCGAGATCGAGAACGGCCGCGTTGGTCGGAAGCATGCCGTAAAGAAATGCATACACGCTGTGGGGATAAGGGGCGCGATGCCGGTATGCGGCCACCACGCTCGCATCGTGGAACTGCGCGCCATATTGGGGGCCCAGGTGAGCTGGCTTCATGCAATCCTCCCGAGGAGCCTGGGGCGGATCCCGGCCACCCGGCCCCGACAGTCGCTGCTGTTATCATCCTCGATGGGGATGCGCGCCGCCAGTCCCGAGCCGCAAACTCGACCTGGGACGCATGCTACCATTGACCCGATGACCTGAACGATGAGGGGTATGCCGAACCGAACGGTGACCTGAAGGAAGCGCGGTCATAGCGCCATGCGCGGTCCCTTGATGCATGCAGATGGCAGGCTCGATGCGCCATCGGTGAGGAGAAGGCCGTGGATCCGAAGACCCTGGCGGCGTACGACGAGAAGGGCGCTCAATACGCGGATGAATGGCATGCCCAGCCGCCTCCCGCCGATCTCTACGCAGTCCTGGCGCACTACTTCGCGCCTGGTCTCACGGCCGATGTCGGATCCGGCAGCGGACGAGACGCCGGGTGGCTCGCGGCCCACGGGTTTTCGGTGGTGGGATATGAGCCGAGCGGCGTGCTGTTGTCGGAGGCGCGCCGCCGCTACCCTCACATCCCCTTCCGACCAGCGGCGCTGCCGGAGATGGCGGGGGTGCCGTCCGGCGGGTTTCAAAACGTCTTGTGCGAGACGGTTGTCATGCACCTTCCGCGCCCACAGATCCCCCCGGCGGTGAGGCGCCTGTGCGAGCTCCTGGCTCCGGCGGGAACGCTCTACCTCAGCTGGCGTGTGACCGAAGGATCCGACCACCGGGACGGACAGGGGCGCCTCTACACGGCGTTTCCGCCTGAGCTGGTCCGGGATGCCCTCAGAGGCGCAGACATCCTGCACGACGAAGAAGTGGTCAGTGCCTCATCGGGACGGCGCGTGCACCGCCTGGTGGCCCGCCGTACACCGGCCAGCGATTGGCCGCGGCCGGTCGGGCCCCCGAAGAAAGCGGGCGATAAAGCATGAGCGAGGGCGACGACACGCGGGATGCGTACACAAGCCACCTGCCCCGGGGCGTGCACGAGAGCCTGGCCAGGGACCTCTTCAACCGGGTTTGGGATCTGATTGACAAGCCGGATCGGTCCATCACCGAGAACGACGCCATGGTCCAGGCCGCTCACGCCTCGCGGTTCCACTGGGGCGTGGCGGGCGGCCCACGGCAGTGGGCGCGCGGGGAATGGCAGCTGTCACGCGTCTATGCCATTCTGGGCCGCCTTCCGGCGGCCCGCTTCCATGCCCGCCGTTGCAAGGACCTGGTCCAGCGACACACTCTGGGGCCGTTTGACGAAGCCTTTGCCGACGAGGCTATGGCGCGCGTATGCGCGCTGTCCGGAGACTCCTGTGCGCGTGACCGTCTCCTGCGCCGGGCCCGGGCCGTGGCCGCCCAGGTGACGTCGACCGGCGATCGCGAGTGGATCGAGTACAATCTCGACGCCGTCAGCCAGCTGAGCCGCCTCCAGATTCCCGCAGCGGACGCCTGACCGGGCCGCACCCTCCCGCACGGGCGGCGCAGCCCCGCAAGGTGTGCATACGCACGGTCAGCTTCGCCACGACCGCTATTCGACCGAAGATAGCTGTCGGTTGCAAAATCGTCGGTGTGCCCCACGTTGTTCTAAAAAATTTTCGAATACCCGAAAACCGCGCCACGATGCGGTGGGCCGATGGTCGCGACCGGTTGGGGTCGAATGTTCATATGCGAAACTTTCGTCCCCTTGCTACAACGGAGGTGAAATCCCGGCTTCGCCGGCCTTATAGGGAGTGACGCACTTGTACTTCGCCGTCCTTCGGGAGCCCAGTCCGGAGGCCCGGGTGGCCCTGGTTCCGGACATCGTCCGTCAGATTACGGACCTCGGTCATCAGGTGGGGGTAGAAGCGGGTGCCGGCCTGCATGCGCAGTATCCGGACCCGCTCTACGAAGAGGCGGGGGCCGCCATCGAAACGGATCGGAACGTCCTGCTCGGGCGCGCCCATGTCGTGGCCGCCATCCGGGCGCCCGACGATCTCCACGCCGTTCGATCCGGCACGATTCTTATCGCCCTTCTCTCCCCCCTGGTTCAGCCCGACCGCATGCAGGAACTGGCCGGCCTCGGCCTCGCAAGCTTCAGTCTGGATGCATTGCCGCGCATCTCGCGCGCCCAGAGCATGGATGTGCTCTCGGCCATGAGCACGGTGAGCGGCTACCGCGCCACGATCGTGGCCGCGGAGCGGGCGCACCGCTTTCTGCCGATGCTGATGACCGCCGCCGGAACCGTTAAGCCAGCCCGGGTGCTGGTGTTGGGGGCCGGCGTGGCCGGCCTGCAGGCGGTCGCTACGGCTCATCGCCTGGGCGCCGTCGTGCAGGCGTTTGACGCGCGTCCGGTGGTGAAAGAGCAGGTGGAGAGCCTCGGCGCCTCGTTCCTTACCCTGCCCGATGTGAAGGCCGAGGGGAGCGGGGGCTACGCCCGCGCCGTTGGCGCTGATGAGGAGGCGCGGGAACAGGAATTCCTCGCGGGCCCGGTTCGGACTGCCGACATCGTCATCACCACCGCGATGGTGCCCGGTCGGCGGGCGCCTTTGCTTATCACGGCCGAGATGGTGGCCTCCATGCATCCCGGTGCCGTCATCATGGACCTGGCCGCAGAAACGGGCGGCAATACCGCCGTCACCGTACCGGGCTCGGTGATTGAGCATGCAGGCGTCGTCGTCGATGGATCCACCGACTGGCCGTCGCAGATGGCGCAGCCGGCGAGCCAGCTGTACAGCCGCAACATGTTCAACTTCATCAAGCTGTTGTGGGAACAGGGCCTGAAGTCCGATGACGGCGCGACGGCGCCCACACTGCCCGAGCTCGAGGATGAGATTCTGCGTTCCACCCTTATCACGCGCAACGACCAGGTGGTGCACGAGCCCACCCTGACGCGACTGCACCCGGCAAACCCGGCGGACGCCGCCGGAAATCTCCACGACTCCGAAGGGGGACGTGACTGATGGCCCCAGGTCTCTTACCCGAACTCTTCGTGTTTGTCCTGGCCGTGTTCCTTGGCTTTTCGCTCATCACCAAGATTCCGTCGGTCCTGCACACGCCGCTCATGTCGGCCACAAACGCCATCCACGGCGTGATCCTGGTGGGGGCGGTGGCGGCCGCCGCGGCTACCCACGGCACCGTGCAGATCGTGATTGGCGGAGCGGCTGTTTTTCTCGGCACCCTGAACGTGGTCGGCGGATATGTGGTCACGGACCGGATGCTGGAGATGTTCCGCACCAGCCGCGCCGTGGAGGGGGAGGAGCATCATGGCTAACCTGGCCGAAGCGGCCTATATGGTCGCAGCTGCCCTCTTCGTGCTGGGCATCATGCTCCTTAGGGCCCCGAGAACCGCGCGCAGCGGCAATCTCCTGGCCGCGCTCGGTATGATCATCGCCCTGGTGTTTGGTGTGCTGGCAACGTCCCTTCACCACACCGTCATGCTGGTGGTCGTGTTCGTGGTGGCCGCGGTGGCGGGGGCCGTGGTGGCACGCATGGTGCGGATGACGGCCATGCCGCAGCTGGTGGCTCTCTTCAACGGGATGGGCGGCGGGGCGGCGGCGCTGGTGGCGCTCGACGTGACCCTGAAAGCCGTGGATGCCGGCACGTTGGGCGTCTCCACCTCGATTCCCGGTTTCTTCACCCTGATCATCGGCAGCATCAGTTTTGCCGGCAGCCTCATCGCGTTTGCCAAGCTGCAGGAACTCCTGTCGGGCCGTCCGATGGTGTACCCGGGGCAGCACGTGGTCAACGCGGTCGTGCTTCTGGCACTGCTGGCAGGTGCGGTGCTGGCCGTGCTTGGCGCGACCGGCGCGGGCGCTATGGCCGTGGCGGTAGCCCTGGTAGCGGCGCTCTTGGGAGTGCTGTTCGTCCTGCCGGTGGGTGGTGCGGACATGCCGGTCATCATCTCGTTTCTGAACTCCCTCACCGGGCTTGCGGCGGCGGCCACGGGATTCGTGCTCAAAAATGACCTCTTGATCGTGGCGGGCGCCCTCGTCGGCGCTTCAGGCACTATCCTGACCCTCATCATGAGCCGGGCCATGCACCGCTCTCTCGCCAACGTCCTGTTCGGCGGCTTCGGCCAGGTCCATCAGGGGGCGGGCGCCGCGGTGGAGGGCAGCATCCATCCCACCTCGGCCGAAGAGGTGGCGATGCTGCTGGCCTATTCCCAGCGGGTCGTCATCGTCCCGGGTTACGGAATGGCGGTGGCGCGCGCGCAGCAGGAGGTCAAGGATCTCATGGACCGGCTGCAGGCGCGCGGCGTAGACGTGCGGTTTGGCATTCACCCGGTGGCCGGGCGGATGCCGGGGCACATGAACGTGCTGCTGGCAGAGGCCAACGTTCCCTACGACCGCCTCTATGAGATGGAGGCCATCAACCCGGAGTTTCCCCGCACCGACGTGGTGCTCGTAATCGGGGCCAACGACGTCACCAACCCGGCCGCGCGCACCAATCCTGGCAGTCCCATCTACGGCATGCCGGTCCTGAACGTCGACCAGGCCAAGACCGTGGTGGTGCTGAAGCGCAGCATGGCACCCGGATTCGCCGGCATCGAC
>JBMFXK010000045.1:0-1117 GCA_049964315.1 Clostridia bacterium
TGCCCCCCCCCCCCGCCTAGCCTCCGAACGTTGCAAAAGCCGTAGTGACCACGCGAAGGAAACACAAATCGACAGCACGAAATGTCACAAAGTGTCTTCTGCAGTATACTACTGAGAAAGTAGCGACACGACCATGAAGAGACTGCTTTCAGTATTGGCTGCCACGCTCCTCCTGTCAATCGTGGTTGGAACCTCGTCCGCTTCCGCGCTAAGTCGATTCGGCCGTCCCATAGTTACTGCGGCGGTCCAGCCCGCCCCGAACTGTGTTGACCCGGGGTACCCGCCGAGCTGTTAACGACGAGCGGACGCGGCTGTCTTCCTCTGTGAAGGAAAGCGCTTCACAGGAGGGGCGGCCGCATCCCTTGGAAAGGTGCGGGGGTCCAGGTCAGCACCGTCTGCAGCCAGGCATACCGCGGTGAGGCACGCCGGGCTGGTGGCGAAATCGGCGGACGGAAGATAGGCCACGCCCATGGCCTTCAGGTCTCGGGTGACCTACTCGCAACGCCCCGGCTGCGTAGTTCGGTCGAATCGACCAACGAGATCGGAAAGGGTTGACCACCGAATCCGGAAATCGTCGACCACGCAAAACGGAAAGGGTCGACCACTACCCGATGGGGGTTGGGTCTGTTGTACCCGACCGGCTGGCGGTTGCCAAGACCTTGCGCATGGACTCGCCGGTTAACGGTAGGGGGACGGCTTGGTGCACCAACCGGTCGAGAATCGCTTCCCCGACCGTGGCGTCGGGGAACAGGCTCGGCCACTGGGTGACGGGCACCTGCCCGGCGATCGCCGTGGCGCGCACCTGGTACCGGTCGTCCAACACCTCGAAGAGGTCGTGGCTCTCCTCCACCGTAAACGGGCTCAGGCCCCAGTCGTCCAAGAGAAGGAGGTTCCGCCGCCGCAGGCGCTGGAGCCAGTGCAGCCACTGTCCGGTCGTTTTGGCGACCGTCGCCTCGCCCAAGAGACGGGGCACCCGGAGATAGGTGACGTGGTACCGGCGCCGGCAGGCGGCATGCCCCAAGGCACAGAGCACATACGTCTTGCCGACGCCGGTCGTCCCGGTCACCAGCACCGTCTGGTGGTCGGCCACCCACTGACTGCGCCAGAGCTGCTGCAC
>JBMFXK010000045.1:1127-10827 GCA_049964315.1 Clostridia bacterium
GCAGGCCGAGCTGCCGGAGCCGTTTTAATCGGAGCTATCGCCATGGGTTACGACTCCTTTCCGGCGGGGGCGTCCGCGGTTTGGAAATACCCCGCGCCGCGGAGGTTGTCATGGGGGGCCCCCGCGGGGCGCGGCGCGGGCGTGGTCTGGCCGCTGACACCAAACGCCTCGACCGCCCGGACCGTCCAGACTTCGGTCTGGCGCGCGCGTTGCGCGGCCGACTCGAGCACGGCCGCCCCGTAGGTCTCCGCGAGCCGGAGCAGCCCCCGACACCGGGTGTAGACTGGTTAGGGCTGCACGGCACGCTCGAGCAGGGTCGTCACCAACCGGTGGGTCTCCGGGCCGATGGCCGCGGCGCGGTCCGGGAAGTACGCCGGACTCTGGCCCTGGCGCGCCACCGCGTGGTGCGGCGGCCGATGCTCGTCGCGGGTGGCGTACTGGCCCCGGCGGGTGGCCCGCGGATGGGTCGCGACGAGCTGATGCTGGTGGAAGATCTCCACGGTCAGGCTCGTGAGACGGGCGTCGACGGGGCCCCCGACCAACCGCCAGGGGACACTGTACGCGGCGTGTTGCAGGTGGATATGATAGTCGCGCCCGACCGTGAGGCCGAAGCGCCATTCCCCGTACACGTAGGGGGTGGGGAGCAGCGGTTGGAGCGCGGCCCGTTCGTCGGCCTCAAAGAGCGTACGGCGGGATCCGGCCAGCGCCTGGAACGGGCGGGTGTTCAGGGCGTCCGTCAACGCGGCCACCCGCTCCTGGGCGCGGCCCCAGCCGTGGAGGCGTTCAGGGCGGAGGGGCGCCAGGATGGCGCGCTCGGTGATGAGCACATGGCCCTCGACTTTCGATTTGTCGCGGGGTTTGCGCACCCGCGCGGGGACGATCCCGACGTGGTAATGCCCCGCCATCTCCTGGTAGCTGGGGTCGAGGACGACATCGTGGCGCGTGTCGAGCACCAGCGGCTTGGGGTTGTCGGGCACGACGAGCCGGGGCACGCCCCCGCAGGACTCAAAAGCCGCCCGGTGGCCCGCAATCCACGACGCGCGCGTCTGGTCCCGGTGCAGGGCCACGAAGGTCAGGTTGCTGTAGCCCAAGGTGGCCACAAACACCTGGGCGGCGTGCGTCGTCCCGGTCTGCGGACCCACGACCGGGAGCGCGTCGCCCGCATCGTCCACGAACAGATACTCGCCCGGGTGATATACCTTGCGGGGCACCAGGTCGAGGCGGTCCCGGTAGCGCCGGTAATGCTCACAGAACTGGGTATATGGGTACCCGTCCGGGTGCGCCTGCCGATATTCTTGCCAGAGCAGCTGGAGCGTGACATGCCGCCGTCCTCCGCAACTCCTGATGCACCCGCGCCCAATCCGGTTCCGGCCGCGTTTTGGGTCGTCCCAGGTTGCCGGGATACAGCCAGCGCTCCAGGTGGGCCTCATCCACGTCCGGCCCCAGGGGCCAGACGGCCTCAGCCGCCTGGAACCGCTGAATCACTTGGGCCACGGTGCCGTGGGACACCTGCAGGGCCTGCTCAATGCCGCGGTACGTCAGATGGAGATCGAAGTACAAGCGGAGAATCTCACGCATCGCTCGCATCGGAATCCTCCCGTGTCGCATGGACTCCCCTCCTCGGTCGTGCCGGGGTTCCGGGTTCGACGGGGATCCCCGGGTGACCAAGTCGGAGTGGTCGGGAGTTTCCGGTTTGCGTGGTCAGATCGGTCCGAAATACGCACCCCGGCCCCGGTACAGCGCTTCCAGAAGGGCGATGCCTCGGTCCGGCAGGTTGGTGAGGCACAGTGGGTAGTGATACCCGGGGACGTCGGCGAACGCCAGCTGGGCCCCCGGATGCGGGACCTCGCGCCGGACGAGGACGCGGATGCCGTGCGGCCGCTCGGCGGGCTTCACTGAGGCGGAGCACCAAGTCGGTGACTTTGAAAAAGCGGACCGCGTACCCCTGCTCGCAGGTGTGCGGGGACATTAATGTCTTTACCAGTGATCTGCGGCCGAGTCCCTCATGATAGGGGCCCCCGACGATGCGCCAGGATCTTACCATCCCGCTAGAGGGACACAAAGATGTTGACCATACGCTCCGGGACGATAAAGGCCTGTCAAGCCGAACAGTTTCGCGGCAAGAACTGGGTGAGGGATGCCGGATGAGGTCCGTCGGGAAGGGTTCCCCTTCGGGCGCGTATCGTCCGGGATACAATGAACCCAGCGCCATTCCCGGCCCCGCGAGGGGTCCATCCGGGGGAAAGGAGGTCGGCATGGCCAAACACCTCGATGACTTGACACGCGAGATCCTCGCGTTGCCTCACCAGGAGCAGCGGGAACTCCTCCGCCGACTGCGGCTCAGACTGCACATCCCAGACGAGGAGTGGGGGTGGTTGAAGGCGAACGAATCGGCGTTCGCGTTCTGGGACAATCCCGAGGACGGCGTGTATCACAGAGGTTAACCCCCGATCGGTGGTCCTGATTCGGTTTCCGTTCACGGATCTTTCCACGACCAAGCGACGCCCGGCTATCGTTGTGAGTACGGCGACGTTCCAGCGTTGGACGCACGACCTCATCGTCACGGCCGTGACCAGCGTCCCGGGCACCATGCCCTCAGATTTTCCCTTGGCGAACTGGCAAGCCGCTGGCTTAGCCAAGCCATGGTGGGTAAGGGCAGGAAAGCTTCACCTCCACGAGTCCTTGGTGGAGGGTCGGCTCGGCGAGATATCCGAGCGAGATTGGGTCAAGATGCGGACGGCGTGGGACGCGATCCTGGCTCCTCTACGCAACGCTCAGGGGAGCAGCAACAGCGATACCCGGAATCGGTAAACAAGTTATCGTCACAGCGGGACATCAAGATGTTTACCGACTGGTCGGTGGTAAAGCGTTCATTGTCCTCGCGTCCACAGATCATTGTCCCCGCACAGCAGGCCCGGACCCCCCACGCGGTGACCATGTGCGCCTTCCCCTTATGTGAAGCTTCACATAACGGGAATTATGCAAAGTCCCGCGTTATGCAAAGCTGGGGCCGCCGGCTGCAGCGGCGCGGCGGCCCCGGGTTCAGCGACTGCGCAACGAGCCGGTTAGGACTCCGGCCGGCAAACGGATCGGAGCCAGCGCATGAGGTCCGCATCGTCCTCCCACCATGCCGGCGGGGCATCCAACGGGGAGTCGCCGTACACGCGCGTCAGGGCCGCGCGTTTGGTCTCCGCGTCGGCCCGCGCATAAATCTTCGTCGTGGCCACATCGGTGTGTCCCAACAGATCGCGGATATAGATGAGGTTCACGTTGGCCTGGACCAGATGCATGGCTTTTGTGTGGCGCAGTACATGGGGCGTCACCCGGGCGGGGAACCCCTCCGGATCCTGAGTCCGCGCTTGCGTGCTGTATTTGGCCAGCAGGTACGCGACCCCCGCCCGGGTGACGGGCCGTCGCTGCCGGTTCGCGAACAGCGGGGCATCTTGGCGTCCGGGGGTGTTCAATCGCCACTCCGCCACATAGGCCTGGAGGAGCGCCACCGTAGGCGCCATCAGCGGCACCTGCCGCGCTTTCCGGCCTTTCCCCGTCAGGGTCACCACCGCAGGTGGGGTCAGGCGGCAGTCCCGTACCGTGAGGTCCACCAATTCTTGGACCCGCGCGCCGGTATCGTAGAGCACGGCGAGGAGGACCGCCGCACGTCGCGCGTGGCCGGATCCGGCTGGGCTAACAAGCGTTGGAGCGCCGTGGGGGTGAGGTAGCCGACCAGCGGGGTGGTGGTCCGCTTGAACGGGATGCCCACGATGCGTTGACTCCCCGCGAGATGCTCCGGCGCTTCGACGGCGACATAGGCGGAAGAAGGCGTGGAGCGCCGCGAGGCGCTGGTTCCGCTTCGTGATACGGCAGTGACCGACCTGTTCAAGCCAGTCGAGGAATCCCTCCACGCGGGCCCGGTCGAGCACCGCGAGCGTCACGGCCTCGGGCACCCATCCGCGGAGCAGCAGGGTGAAGGTGTCCCGGTAGGACTGGATGGTCTGCGGGCTGAGATTGCGTTGCCCGGGGCAGTACTGGCCCAGGTACCGGGTCACGAGCCGAGCGAAGTCCGTCGGCTTCATGGCGTGGCCTCCGGAATGCAGGCCTCGAACTGGGCCGTGAGCCGGGTCACCAGCGCCGGGTACAGCTCCGCCGTCAACCGGAGATACTCCTGGGTGCCGCGGAGCCCGGTGTGCCCCAGGTAAGCGGAGAGATACGGCAGGGCCACGGACAGGTCCGTTCCGTCTTCCACCCACCGGCGCAGACAATGGACGGCGAAGGTATGCCGCAGGTCATGGAGGCGGGGCCCGTAGCCCCGCCTCCATGAGAGATGCCAGCGGCCCACAGCCACTGCCGAAAGGCCTTGTACACCGTTCCGGCCGTGTAGGGTCCCCCATGGGGAGCGGGAAAGAACGGTCCGTCCGCGGGGACACCCCGAGGTCCGTGGCGGCATAGACGGCACAGCGCGCGGTGAGGGTCGGATGGAGCGGCACCCGCCGTTCCTTCCCGAACTTGCCGGCACGGATGTGTACCCAGCCGGCCGTGGTGTCGACATCCGCCACCGTGAGACCGACCGCCTCGGACACCCGGAGGCCCGCTCCATACAGCAGCCGAAACAGCACCGGGTAGACCCGGTGGCGCTGGGGGGCGGCGGGTTCCGGGGCCATTGTGTCGAGCGTTTGGAAGAACGCGCGGAGTTCGGGCCGGGTGAAGATGTGTGGCACGTAGCGTGCCGGGGCTCGGCCGTAGGCACCCCGGGGGACCACGTAGGCGGGCACCCCGTGCCGTTGGCAGTACTCCCCCAGAATTCGGACGAGGCTGACACGCCCCTGTCGGTTGCTCTCCGTCTCCTACGGTCGCTTGGCGATGAAGGCCTCGACGAGGGCGCGTGGCACGGTCGCGGAGCCGTGGCCCGGTTTTGAGGGTGGGAAGGCCAGCCCGATTCTGGAGCCGGGTCCGGCGTTGGGTCTCCCGGTGGGCCAGTTCCGCTTCCAACACCGTGACCAGGAACACCTCTCGGCTCGGCTGAGTCGGTTCACAGCACGTCATGCCCTGTTGGCCGAGAGACGGCCGCCGCAAACGACGGCGACGCGCTGGCGGCGGGCGCGACTAGCATCCCGACACCCCCTGGGGCAGTAGCGCGGGGTCGTAGGCGTGCGAGTCGAAACCGGGATCGGCCGGCCGGTCCGGGTCCCATGTGGCGAGCCGGGGCGGCCAGGACCGTGGCGTCGGCGATCACGGCGCGGCCGCGGTGCACCGCTTTCGTCAGCGCCTGTAGCGCCACCGCCGCCCCGTACTGCCCGTGGAGCGTCGCCCACGCGTACAACACGGCCTGTAGCTCGTTCCGGACATAGGTGTCGGCGCCGCTGCTTCTTCAACCAAGTTGCTGACCCCACGATACACCCCTACCACATTGCGGGTAGGTCGCACGACTCCGGCAACGTTGCAGATCCTGTAGTGGGAATTACAGGGAACGTCGGCCCGTGATGCGTATATCCTTTTTCACCATAGCTGCAGAGAGTGATACGCAAATGAGTGGTAAGCGGTCCGGCGATTCAGATGTCATTTCATGCCGACCTAGACTTTCTGCGCGTGGTCAGACAGTACACAGTGAATGTGCATGCTAATCCGAAAGGAGCAACTTGTCGTGACCAAGCTTCGGTCTATCGTGGGGGCGTTGGCAAGTACGGTCGCGCTAGTGGGACTCATCGCCGTGGCTCCAGGAATCGCGTCGGCGGCGCCGCTGCCGCACAGCAAGACCCAGGAGTCGCCAAACATCACCAAGGGCGGGGGCTGCAACGGAAACTGGTACTCCTACAACATAGTTATCCCGGCCTTCGGGGGTGGATCGGCTCTCACGGATCAAGAATGGTCTAACGCCAACACGGAACTCGCGGCATCCGTCGGAAGCTTCCCTTCCCAATACGAGGGAGAACTATATGGGGACGGCTTCTCGGGGACCGATGATAACTTAACCGGTTGGACCACGCTTTGGTACCCGAACTCGATGTATGACTTCTGGCACAACTCGGGGAGTGGGCGATACGTCCGAGCCGGGTTCGCCAGTTGCGTATGTGTGGCCGCGGCGATTCAGTTGATCGGTTATTGGACGCCCAACACTACGAACTGCTAGCCAAAACACTGGTTCGGGGGGCGAGAGGAATGACCGCAGAGCTGTGGCGTCTGGTACATTCCCCTCGCACCTGGGCCGCTTTGGCAGTGGGAGTATTTCTTTCGCTGATCGGATTTCAGCAGTACGCGTCGCTAAATTTTCGGTACCAGGAGCCTAGTGCTTGGGTTGCCATGGGGTACGCGACGGAGTTCTTATCGCCGTTCTTCCCCGTTGTTGGTGCTATCGCTCTGGGGGACTGGATAGCTGCTGACATGGAATCAGGCTATTGGGCCTATGTAGTCGTGCGGAGTAACCTCTGGCGGACCTTGTGGCGGCGCACAGGGGCTGCGCTCTGCGGCGTCATGGCAATAATGATCGTGACATTGATGCCGACGGCAGTGCTGGCCGTTCTGTACTTCCCGTTAGTCCCTGGGCTTATGGCTGGTGCCGTGCGTGCTTATCCCGGACCGGAGTGGAGTTTCATTCTCGCCAACGCCGGAACCCTGACGCTGGCAGCGGCTTCCTGGACGACAGTGGCGATGCTAGGCGTGCCATTCGCGTTGCCGCGTCGGTACTGGGCCGTGGCGGGTTCGATAGTAGCCTATCTGGTGGCGAGTGCCGTTTTGCCCCTGGGCGTCAATCCCATGCGTCGGAGTGATCTGTGGTTTTATCAACCTCCCTTAGGCCCGTTTTGGACCGATGCCGTGCTCTGGGCCGGATTCCTGCCGGTCGGGGTCATCATGTTCATTGGCCTCACGATGCGAAAGGGGGACATTCTTGGCGGAGCCAATCATTGAGCTGGTATCAGTAACCAAGCGGTACGGTGCACGGACGGCGCTCAACGATGTGACATGGACAGCAATGGCCGGGCATGTGCATGGAGTCATCGGAGCTAACGGGAGCGGGAAGACCACCCTCTTGAAAGTGTTGGCTGGGCTCGTCACCTTCGCCAAGGGACGGGCCAAGGTCGCTGACGTCGAGTTGACTCCGGGACGGCACCGGGTGCCTCCTGGCATCGGGATTGCGTTAGAAGGCGTGTCACTGCTGCCGCAGTTTACCGGGAGGGAAAATCTTAGACTGTTGGCCTCTCTGCGAGGTACCGTCGATGATGAGTGGATCGATACCCTCCTAACTAGTGTTGGACTTGACCCCCGAGACCGTAGACGAGCGGGCGCATACTCCTCCGGGATGCGGCAACGCCTGAACCTCGCTCAGGCGATGCTAGATCGACCCATCCTGCTTCTGCTCGATGAGCCAACAAATGGCCTGGACCCCGAAGGCGCCGGGACGCTCCTGGAAATGATGGCCCACTCGTCCGGGAGAACCGTTGTGATGGCAAGTCATCGACTTGATGAGGTCGCACGAGTATGTGACGTCGTGTGGTCGATGCGGGAGGGCGTGTTGTCGTCGGCTAATACCCCACCGGCGTCCGACGAGGCTAACCACCAATGATGGTCCATTTGCGAGCCGCACTCTCACTCGAGTTCCGGCGTATCTGGTCTACGAAGCGTTGGCTGTGGCCCATCCTGATTTGCGCGGTTTTTGCCATCCCCTTCGGGTACATTGATGGTATCTGGATGCTTAACGTCCACCGCCCCGGCAATGCCTGGGACTTCCTGCTGTACATGTTTGCGAACCCCTTTGCCTATGGGTTCGGTGGTGTGGCAGGGTATTGCCTATGGTTGGGTGACGTCTTTGACGTAGACACCATCCGCAACTACCGTTCCTACCTCCTACTACACTTGCCCAACGGGCAGTTCTGGCTTTATCTAGCAGCACGCGGGATCGTGGTTGCCTTGACCGCCGTTCTCCTAGTCCTTGTGATGGCTGCTCTATGGTTTGTGTGGGGGTGGCACCTGTTCGGCATTAGCGGTACGTGGAGCGCGTACGCGCACGCACACTCCATCTACTGGCCCATGTCGCAGCCTGTCTTGCACTTGCCCCCGATCCAAGTGACGGTAGGCGCGATGGCTTGGGCAGCGGCCGGCATTAGCGCGGTCGCATTCGCCGCGGGGGCAGTTTGCTTATGGACAGGACTCCCATGGTCACTCCCCGCAATAGGCGCTGCCATTGCGGGGCTCACGGTTTGGCTGATGCCGTTCGAGGTTCCTCTGCGATTGAACGTCGTGGCGCAAGCCATGTGGATAATGCACCCTCCAGCATACCCAGTTGGCGGGATAAGCCCCCCCGAGCAGGCTCCAGCCCTGCTGCCGAACTGGTGGTCAATCGCCTTCTTCTTGGTGTGGGGAACCATCTGGGCTTGGGTCAGTTGGAATCGTATCAGGGGAGCCAGAGATTGGTAGTTCCACGTGGTTTAGCTCGGGCGGCCTTGCTATCTGGTGTCGCCGCCACACTTTGGTCGGGGACATTTCTGTCAGGGCACGGAACCGAGCGGCGTGCAGGGAACGGGCTCTCCATTCCACTCGTAGCTGCACTCAACCAATGGGGAATCACTTTGACGACACCCACCGGCTCCTATCTCCCCGAACACGTCGCGTTCCAGGATTCGATCAACCGCCTACCGTTCATTATCGCGTCGTACGCCCAGCTGCAAGCTACAAAGGTCACTTTCCATCAAGAGACATTGACAGCACCAGGGTGGTACTTCTCCTTTACCAACGTGGGGGCACAATATGGGCCCCCCGGCCATCGGAAAAGACTCCGCTTCACATGGGTAGGGCTCTTCGTCGACGGACGAACCGGACGAGTCATGCAAATAATTGCCCAAAGGCCCTGAACAAGCTATTTGGGGAGAATGGGGGTAACTCGCCGTGGCGGGAGTGCAACGTCGAAACCATCGGCACCAGGCAACATATTATGATAAGTACCGCCGGAGGATTAGAGTTTCTTGGATCGGGTGGATCTTCGGAGGCATCGTTCTCGCCGTGGGCGCTGTAGTGATTCTCGGAATAGGTTCAAGGCCCCCGGTTCTCCCGTCTAATCTGGGACGCCTTATCTCCTCGTCTTCCTGGGAAAAGTTGACAGGCATCCCGGTGCCAACATGGAACCACACGTATTCAGTACACGTTACCCTTCCCCAACGGTTGAAGGAACCCGTCCAGACGGCCCCCACCGTCTTGTTCGTGGGCGGCGAATACTGTCCGTACTGCGCCGCGACCCGGTGGGCGTTAACCATTGCACTTTCTCGGTTTGGCACGTTTTCGGGCGTGCGCTACATGTATTCGGCCAGTCACAACCCATATGGCCAACCAGAGACGCCGCCCGATATCGCGACGATGACGTACTACGGATCCCATTATCGGAGTCATCTTATCGCTGTCGACCTTGTCGAAGAGTGGAGCCGAAGCTATCACGCCTTGCAGAGGTTGACGCCACGAGAAGTCGGTCTCGTCGACCGCTATGATCAACCGCCGTTCACATACCCAAATGATCGCTTCTCCATCCCGTTCATCATCATCGGAGGGCGGTTTCTCTGGACTGCTGCTCCCTATCAACCCGTCGTCCTAAGCGGTTACACGTGGTCGGGGATTCTACGGGCAATTCGTTCGGGTAGTGGCCCTGTTGCTCACGACATCTTCGCTAGCGCTAACGAGTATACAGCCGCGATTTGCTTATCTGACGGCAACCGGCCGCACT
>JBMFXK010000046.1:0-10682 GCA_049964315.1 Clostridia bacterium
CTGCAGGGCTTCGCTTGCCCCCCCGCCCGGGCCGCTTTGGCCTGGCAAACGGGCTTCAATAGCTTCCGGCCTCTACGCGGACGGCAGGAATCCGCTTTTCAGTCGTGGAACCTACGTCAAAACCCGCCTTCGCAGCGGAGGGCGTTAACATCAATAACTCCCGACCGGGATCGCCCCCGACGCATCCCCGCAGTATGAATTCGTGGACCTAAAGCCCTGCAATTCATCCCATCCGTCGATCCGTCTTTGGGGGAACATCCTTGAGCACAGAGAGCACAGAGAGCACAGAGAGCACAGATCGTACGCCGCCGCAGGCGCTGCCATCCGCTTCGATTCTGGCCGACCGCTTGGACCGTGTAGACAGTCTCATACGCCCTCGCACGGTGGCCGTGATCGGCGCTTCCTCTCAGCGTCGAACGCTGGGAAACGTGGTCGTGGGAAACTTCGATCGCTGGGCGTTCGACGGCACTCTCCTGGTGGTGCATCCCACGGCCGAGCGAATCGGCGACCGGCAGACCGTCCCCTCTATCCAGGACCTTCCGCAGCGTCTTGACGTCGCGGTGGTGTGCCTGCCGGCGCGGGCCGTCGCCGACACCCTGCTGCAGCTGGATGACATCGGATGTCGTGCGGCGGTCGTGGTGGCGGCAGGCTTTCAGCCGGACGATGAGAGCCGTTTTCGGGACGTGCTGCGGCGCGTATCCGTGGCGGTGTGCGGCCCCAACAACATGGGCACCATCAACGTTACCGACTCCATTGCGCTGTATACGGCCCGTTTTCGCGATCCCCTGCCGGCTGGCAGCGCAGCCCTCATCGCCCAGTCTGGTTCAGCCGCCATCGCCATCCTCAACAATCCCGGGGTCGGATTTTCCAAGGTCATTACAAGCGGTAACGAGTGGAGCCTGACAAGCGCCGATTACGTCCGCTGGCTTGCCGACGATCCGGCCACCAATGCTGTGGGACTGGTGCTCGAATCTATCCAGAACCCGCCGGCGTTTGCCCTGGCTGCGCGCGAACTGGCCCGCGCCGGCAAGCGCCTCGTGGTCCTGAAGGTTGGCCGTTCCCCGGCGGGGTCCGCGGCCGCGCAGGCACACAGCGGTGCCCTGCTCAGCACCGCGGATGCATACGAGGCATACTTTCGGCGTGAGTGCATCCCGGTCGCGCGCGACTACGATGAGCTGGTCGCCACGCTGCAGGGCTTCTCGCACAGCGCCATGCCGAAACCAGCCGGGAATCGGCTCGGGGTCATCGCCATATCAGGTGGTGAAGGCGCGCTGGCCTGTGATGTGGCGACGGAGATGGGAATGCCCCTGGCCCAGTTCAGCGACGCGACGCGAGCGGTGCTGGAAGCGGTGCTGCCGGGAGCCCGGCCCGAGAATCCCATCGACTTCGGCGCCAGCGTGGGGCGTGCGGAGGCAGCCCAGGAGCGCGCGATCCGAGCCGTCCTCAGCGATCCCAACGTCGACGTCGCCCTGGTCCTGCAAGACGCCCAGCACAGCCTGCCCATTCATGACGCGCACGACTATGTCCAGTACCTCGACATCCTGCACAAAGCCACGGAGGGTGCGGAAAAGCCCATCGTGGTAGCGTCCACCACGTCTACCGACACCCATCCCCGTCTCGAGCAGACCCTGCAGGGAAGGCCGATCCCGCTTGTCCGCGGCATCCGGGAGGCGGTTGCGGTCTGCCGCAACATCGCGCAGGCGGGAGCCGCACGTGCCCGTGCCGAGCAGCTCACGATCACTCCCGAGGAGGTTCCGGCTCGCCCTGACGTAGATCGCAGCCTGTTCCGGCAGGACCGTGGCCCGTTGCCCGATGCGGCGTGTCAGGCCCTGCTGCGGGCGTACGGCCTGCCGACGGTGCAGCGCCTTTTCGTCCGTGACGCCGAGGAGGCACGGGACGCCGTCGAGAAGCTTGGCTATCCCCTGGTCGTGAAAGTGGTGTCCCGGTCCATCGCTCACCGCTCGGACGTGGGCGGAGTGGTGGTGGGTGTGCGCGATGAAGAGGGCCTGAAGAGAGCTTTGCGGGACATCGCGGGCCGGGTCGCCCGAAGTCTCCCCGACAGCCCGATTGAAGGCTTCGAACTCCAGCCGCAGATTCTTGACGTCACCGAAGCCATCGTGGGGTTCAAGGCCGAGGCAGGATTCGGGGGCACCGTAACCGTCGGAATGGGCGGCGTGCTGGTGGAACTGTACGGGAAACCTGCCATTGAACTTGTACCCGTGACGGTCGAGGAAGCGGAGGACATGATTCGCCGCACGCCGCTTGGCCGCATTCTAGCGGGATATCGCGGACTCATTTCGCCGACGCCTATCCGGGGCCTGGCCGAAGTCGTGGTGTCTTTATCCCATCTGGGACGGGATCAGACGGGCCTGGTTCATGAAGTGGACCTGAATCCGGTCCTGATCCGGCACGGGTCCGGTGACGCGGTGATCGTAGACGCCTTGGTCATTGCAGGGGGTCCATCCGGAGAGGAGTACGACGCGTGAAAGTATTCGACCTGGAGTTGATGCTCCCGACCGCGGAAGACGGCACTCGCCGCTCCCATGAGGGAAATGAGCAGCGCATTGGGCCTGTGAGCCCGAACCGCCTGCCGCCGCGGCCCGGTTACGGATTTGCCAACTACGGCAATATCTTCCGCTCCAAACCGCGGTCGGATCCAGCATCCGAAGCGCCGGCCACGACGCCGCATGACGTGCGGATGCCGCTTGCCGATTTCGTCGCCCTGATGGACCGGGCCGGCGTCGAAAAGGGACTTTTTCGGTCATCCCACAACGAGGATACGGTCAAGGTGCAGCACGCCTATCCAGACCGCTTCGTGGGGATGGCCTACCTGAGCCCGTTTGACGGTATGCCAGGCGTACGGGAACTGGAGCGCCTGGTGCGCGAGGAGGGTCTCAGGGCCTTTTCGGTGGGCGCGCTGTACGAGGTGCTCCCTCCCGATGACCGGCGCTACTACCCGTACTATGCCAAGTGTGTCGAGCTCGATATCCCGGTGCGCATCTATACGTCGATGAACTACGCGAATGACCGGCCCTACGATGTGGGGCATCCGCGTCACCTCGACCAGATCTGCATGGATTTCCCCGAACTGCGCATCGTCGCGGGCTTATCCGGATGGCCGTGGGTCAATGACATGGTGGCGCTCCTGCGGCGCCACCCGAACCTTTACTGCGACACGGCCGCCCACCGTCCCCGTCATTTCGCCACGCCCGGATCCGGCTGGGAGCAGTTCCTCCAGTTCGGCAACACGTTGAATCAGGACAAGATCATGACCGGACTCTCCTGGCTCCTCTTGGGAAACTCGATGGAAAACATCATCGCGGAGTACATGGAGCTGCCGCTGAAGGACTCTGTCAAGGAGAAGTGGCTGTACAAGAACGCCCTCCACTTCTTTCAGATGGATTAGGGGCCGCGGGGCCTCCCGAAGAGAAAAGGCTCGTGCGCCGGCGCGAGCCTTTTCTCTTGCCCGGCAGCGGGGGAGCTCATTTTCACGCTGCGCACTGTGCTTCGTCGGTCCAGGGGAGCTCAACCAGATGCGGGCAGCGCTGCCACTATGCACCGGCGCCGCGCGGGTTCGGCAGCCTGCCTCATGGCATAGGGTGCCTCGCGTGTGGAATCTATCTTGGGAGGGCCAGTCGAAATTCCCTGGGCGGGCCGCGAAGTCTCTAGGGAGACCGGGCGCGATCCCCATGTGGAGGAGAAGGCATGAAGCGAACCGTGACTGCAAGCCGTTCCGCGGGCCAGCCGGGCCCGGCCCCAACCACGGGCGAGGCCGGTCTCGGGCAGGTTATGCTGCTCCATCAATACCGGAACCGGGCCCGCGTGAGCCGCTGGCTCGAGGCGTCTCGGCAACACACATCCCATCTGCGGGATCGGATCTGCCTGGTGCCACGGGCCTTTTGGATCGGCATGCTGGCGGGGCTCTTGCTGGGCGCCGTGGTCCTCATCGCCACCGGTCACGGCAGCCTGTTCGTGCAGCCGGCCGGCCACAGCCGCTCCGGCGCCATCCCTTCTTCCTTCAAAAGCCCCGCCTGAGCGATCGGTCAGTCGCGACTGCCGAGCGGATCGCGCTTGATAAAACCGGTCATGCAGTGGACCGCACCCCCACCCCGCAGCACCTCGTCGAACGGAATGGTGAGGACCTCGACACCGTTCTTTTCCAGCAGATCCTGGCTTTCCGGAAATCCTTCCGGCATTACCACCCGCCTTGGCCCCAACGCCACGAAGTTGGTGCCGAGGCGGCCCACCTCGTCAAGGTTGGTGTCCTCGATAAGGGTAAAGCCGCGGTCCAACAGCGTCCGCCGCAAGTCCCAGGTCGCCAGCCACGGTGAGATGACAAGCACGTGATAATCCACCACGCTGATGAACCCATCGATGTGAATCTGGCCATAGGGGCATTGGATGGGGATGATAGTCTCCACCCCGAGCGTCTGGAGCTCTTCCGTTACCTGGCGGGCCCCCTCGGGGTTAGTGCGGCTCGACGTGCCGATGAGGCAGGTCTTGCGGTCCATCCACATGACGTTGGACCCCTCATAGAGGCCGCGTCCATTCACCGTCTTCAACACTGGCACGCCCAGCCGCAGCAGGTTCTGCGCGACGGCCCGCTCCTCGCCGCGCCGCTGCACGGTGGCCGGGCGGGACAGGATGGCCCCTTCCGGGGTCATGGTATATAGATCCCGCATGTAGACCGCGTTCGGCCGATCGGTACGCTGACCCTCGACGAGGTGAACGGTCACCCCGTTATCCCGGTAAACGTCGACCAGCCGGTCAAACTGCTCCCGAAAGCGACCCGCGTCGACCGGGGCATCAAACAGCCAGTCATGGTACGTCGCAGGCGTGACCAGGTCGAGTTCCGGGCCGGGCCGGTGCATCAGCACCGACCGCAGGCGCCCCACCTCGGAATCACAGTAGAAGTCGCCCCAGAGCTCCGCCTGATTGTCCGCAAACGGGCGTTCATCTGGCAGCCACCTGTCTCCCACGACGTGCATGATGCGTCCTCCTTGTCGCTGTCTCGGCTGTTAAATGCCGCGCTGCTCCTGAATGCCCTCCAGGATCGCCACCGCCAGGTCGCGGCCCAGGCGGGCGGAGCGGCCCTCGGGATCCCCGCTCGGATTCACAGCCGCGATGGAGAAGGCCACGACCGGCACGGTGCTGGCGGTGGCCCGGCAGGAATCGATGAGTGCCTGCCGTTCCGGCCAGTACGGGGCCGGCGTATTGACCCCCGGCACTTCCGGACCCGCCACGTCCATGTCGATGTGCAGGTACCAGGCGGGGGCGTCGGCGCGGTGGGGCAGGAGCGTGGCCCGCGTGCTGTCACCGTTCAGGTCCCGCGCATCCAGATGCATCAGACCTTCCCGGGCGACAGCGTCTATCTCTGCCTGATCAAGGTCGCTGGTGCCAAAGAGCGCCGCCGCCTTGGCCGGGATGGGCTGCATCTGCCCGGTGGCCTCGCGCCAGTCGTGCAGATCCCAGCCCAGCGTGACCGCAAACGGCATCCCGCCCCACAGGCCGGTCTGAGTGGTGGCCATGGTGTTGATGTCCCCGTGGGCGTCATACCACACCATGCCTACGCCTCCGAAGGTGCGGTAAATCCCGCCCGCCACGCCCGGCGCGTGGGTGCAGTCGCCCTGAAGCGCCAGCACCACCGTGTCCGGATCGCTAAACGCATCCGCCACCAGGTTCGACTCGGACTGATTCAAGCGTCCCAGATTCGTCACCACGTCGCGGGTCCGCTCGGGAATCGGAAGGCTCGCATAGACGGGCTCCAGAACGGTGTGGCCGTGCTGGACCAGGGTGTCGATGAGCCCATGCTGCAGATGAAACGCGGGCCCCTTGGCGTACCCCCACTTGGCAATGTCATTGGCGTAGGGCACCGCCACGATCTGAACCTTCATCCGCTCATCCTCCCTCAAATCGCCGGATTTGGACTAAAGCACAAAGTCTCCAGTGTAAACCGCCCCCACAAACACCGAGGCTTCCGGCATGATAGCATGTGCGGTGGTCCCATCACTGAGGGCCGTACGGCGGATGGAGGATTAGTTCGCCGTCTGAGGGGTTTGGGCGCTTCCGTCCCGGTCCGCCTGCACGTAGCCGGCGTAAAGAAGTCCACCCGTGAGGATGACGAGACCGAGCACGCCAAACACAGGCCCGACTGCCAGGGCCGCGGCCAGGGTGACGCCCGCCAGAGGGCCCACCGTGCGGCCCGCGAACCCGGCCATGCTCACGATACCCTGCACGAGGCCTCGCCGTTCCGGGCGTGTCCTGGCATCGGCCGCCGCCGGCACCGCCGGCCATACCAGCATCTCGCCCGCGGTCGAGCACACCATGGCCGCCACATAAAAGGGGTAGGTGCGGAAAGCCGCCAACAACAGCACTTCCAGCAGGAAGAGTCCGCTTCCCAGCAGCATCTGGGTCTTCACCCGGGGAAACCGCGCCACAAGACGCTGCATGAGAGGCTGACCCGCCAGGATGAGGACGCCGTTTACTGTCCAGAGCGCGCTGTACAGCGGAATCGGGACACCGGCCACGTGCAGATAGTCGGGGACCAGCGTGAACCACTGTGCGTAGACCACCCAGTCCAGCAGCAGCCCGCCCACCAGCAGCCACACCGGCCATCCCAGACCGGTGAGATCCGACAGCCGCGTCCGCGAGAAGGTCCGGTGCGCTGTGGGCAGGCGGGCGAAGGCCTCACCCCGGAAACTGAGCACCACCAGCAGGAAGAACAAGAAGAGTCCCAGCGCTCCCACCAGGAAGGTGAATCGGAAGTTGATGCTGGCCAGGACGCCGGCCAGCACCGGCCCGGCGGCCACTCCCAGATTGAATGAGACATACACGATGTTGAAGGCATCCCGGCCGCCTCCCGGCCATGCGCGCGGCGCCGCCGCGTTCAGGCACGCAAACGTGATGCCCACCGACACGCCCGCCACGACCGCGGCCACCGCGTAGACCAGCAGCGCACCGTCGAGGGCAATCGCGGCCAGGGAGGCGGTACCGATGGCCGCCGACAGCACGAGCGGCACGCGTGCCCCCAGCCGATCGGACAGTGCCCCTCCCAGGAGGGATCCGACGAGTCCGGCCCCCTGCTGGGCGGTGAGAATGACACCCACCTCGGTCAGCGCAGCACCGAGGTGCACATGGACGTACAGGGTTGTGAGCGACCACAGAAATGAGAGGCCCATGCTGTTCAGTGCCGATCCCGCACCGACCAGCCCCATGGGCTTCGGAATCGTCCGCAGGCCCAGGGGCGCGCCGGACGATGGCATGGGGTCCTGAGAAGTGTCCACCCCCACGGGGGCGCCTCCCTGTCCTTGGTCTTCGTCGAGGCTAGAAATTGATCTGGTTCTTTACAAGATCCAGATGAATAGGATTGGATGGAGCCAGCGAGGTGGAGTTTGATGGATCTGGCCCTCCATCTGGATCGACAGAGTCCCCGAACCCTCTCTCAGCAAGTGGCGGACGGCGTCAGACACCTGGTGGAAGAAGGAGTCCTCGTTCCCGGCGAGGCGCTTCCGTCATCCCGGGAACTGGCACGCTCGCTGGGCGTCGGGCGCAATACCGTCATTGCGGCGTACGAGCAGCTGACCGACTCCGGACACGTGTCGGTAGCCGCCCGCCGCCGGCCCATCGTGAACGACGGCCTGCCGTCCCGCGGGATAACGGGAACTGAGCGGATCGGCCTCGATGCGGCTGGTCTGCCGGGAAAGACGCTCGCGGAACGGTTCGGGCCGGCGTACGATCTGGGACCGGAGCTTCGCTGGGATTTCCGGGTCGGCACTCCCGATGTGGCCATCTTTCCGCATCGGGCGTGGCTCAGGGCGTATCGCCAGGCGCTCTGCGAGGTGCCGCTTCTGTACAGCCACGATCCGCGCGGCTCTGAACGGCTGCGCAGCGCCATCGCGGTCCATCTAGTGCGAAGCCGCGGCATGAAGGCGGAGGCCGGCGACATCGTCATTACCACCGGGACCCAGCAGGCGCTCTCCCTGGTCACGCGCTTCCTGATGCGGGCCGGCGACACGGTCTTGATGGAAGATCCGGGCTACCTGACGGCCCGGCGGCTGTTCCAGTCTCTTGGCGCACGGGTGCTTCCAGTTCCGGTCGATGACAGCGGTCTTGTGACGGGGGATCTCCCGCCCGCCCGCCTTGCCTACGCCACGCCGTCCCACCAGTTTCCGCTGGGCGGCGTGCTGCCGCTGGCACGGCGCCAGGAACTCTTGTTGTGGGCGAGTCAATACGGCGCCTACATTCTCGAGGATGACTATGACGGGGAATTCCGCTTTGGCCTCCCTCCGCTCCCCGCCCTGCAGGGACTCGATCGGGAGGGCCGCGCCTTCTACATCGGCACGTTTTCTAAGATCCTGGCGCCCGGACTGCGGCTTGGCTTCGTCGTGGCACCGCCGCGGCTGAGTCTCGCCCTGGCGGAGTACCGTGCCCTAACCGAGCGCCCCCCGGATGGGGTGTCGCAGGAGGCCCTCGCTACCTTTATCGAGACTGGAGGCTTCGACGCCCACCTGCGGCGCATGCGTCGCCTGTACGCCGAGCGCCGCGAGGCAGTCCGGCGCATCCTCGAGCACAATCTCCCGCCGGAGTGGCGGATTCTAGGCTCGGCAGCGGGCCTTCACATTCCGGTCCTGTATGAGGGGTCGGGGGCCATCGACCTGGAGAGCGTGACGGCGAAGCTGCGGACCGACGGCATCGTGGTGGAGACCCTGCGCCCCTATTCTCTCGCGGCGGCGCCCACCGGCGTCGTCCTGGGCTACGGGCCTCTCTCGCCGGAGGCCATCGAGACGGGTCTGGCACGATTCTGTCAGGCGCTTCGGGCTCTGCCGCCATGACCGCAAGAGGATTGGGTGTTGAAGCAGGCCGCCCGTGGACGCTTCCGGCACCCTGCGCTACGATCGGGGCCATGCCGGCCCGCCAGTGCCCTCGCGTGCAGAGGCCGGCAGGGATTCAAAGGAGAGACTCACATGCCTGATTTGTGGAGCGGACGCCTCCCCGGCGGCCTGGATCCAGAGGTACGCGCCTTCAGCTCTTCCCTGGAGGTGGACTGGCGGCTTGCATCCTACGACATCCGCGGGAGTCTGGCTCACGTCGAGATGCTCCGGACCGTCGGCCTGCTGACAGACGCCGAAGCCGGTCAGATCAGCGGGGGACTGCATCAGCTGCTGGCCGAGGTGGCGGAGGGGGCGACACCGTGGAATCCGGAGGCCGAAGACGTCCACAGCGCGGTGGAAGAGGAACTCACGCACCGCATTGGTGCGGTGGCGGGCAAGCTGCACACGGGTCGGAGCCGGAATGACCAGGTGGCGGTGGATCTGCATCTGTACACCCGCGACGCGGTGATCCGAACGGCGGCGCAGATGGGACGGCTGGCGGCGGCGCTGGTAGAGCAGGCCGGCGACCATGAGGACACGGTCCTGCCCGGATACACCCATATGCAGCGCGCGCAGCCGGTTCCGCTGGCCCACCATCTGCTCGCGTATGTCTGGATGCTGAGCCGCGACCGCCAGCGGCTTCTCTTCGCCTATCAGGAAGCTGACCGCTCCCCCCTTGGCGCGGGCGCGCTGGCCGGCTCCACGCTCCCTCTCGACCCGGAAGTGAGTCGCCAGTCGCTCGGTCTGGCACGACTCTACGAAAACAGTCTCGACGCCGTCAGTGACCGCGATTTCCTGCTCGACTTCCTGGCCGCCGCAGGACAGATCATGCTGCACCTGTCACGTCTGGCGGAGGAGCTTGTCCTGTGGTCCACCCGCGAGTTTGGCTTCGTGAGCCTTCAGGAAGGGTGGGCAACGGGATCCAGCATGATGCCTCAGAAGAAGAACCCGGATGTCGCCGAGCTGCTCCGGGGACGGGCGGGCCGGACCCTGGCTGACTATGTCGGACTGGCGACGGTCATGAAGGGGCTCCCGCTGTCGTACAATCGCGACCTGCAGGAAGACAAGGCCTATCTCTTCCACGGCGCCGACACCGTGACGGCGGCCCTCTCCGCCATGGCCGGCCTGGTCTCCCACCTGGACTTCGTAGGCTCCAGGATGGCGGCGAGCCTGACGGCGGAACTGCTCGCCACCGACGAGGCAGAAGCGCTCGTCCGGCGGGGAACTCCGTTCCGGGAGGCGCACGGGACGATCGGCGCACGCTACCGGGATGTCGACGAAGCCCCCGTGGCCTCGGACGCCGCCATCCGCCAGAGCCTCCGCGACCGCGACCGCGCCATGGGTCCCGGGCCGCAGAGCGTGCGCGGACAGATCGAGCGCGCACGGGCCATATCCTGGACCATCGGCAGCGTCTGACTGAGCCCCCGCAATCCGGTCCAGGCGCGGACCACCTCGGGCGATGACACACAGCGGGCGACCCATCCGCCATTGCGATGGCATTCCGCCCAAGGTGGGACCACACTCTTTAAACGGGTTCACTCCGGATGTCGGGCGGTCCCTATACCTTGGACGGGGCAGCCCGCCGCTTCAACCGGGCCAATACGTCCGGCATCGTGACGTCGCCGGCCAGATAGCCCGCCCACAGCGCTTCCAGCTCCGCGTCCGCGGGGATCCCTTTCAACGTGACGTGCAGCCGGCGGAATGCCGCCTGACGTCGAGAGTGCATCGTGTCGCGCTCAGGAATCCGCATCGCCTTTCCCTCCTCTGAAAAATAGATGGGGCGTACCACCGGTCGTAGTGTCCGGGGTTCCC
>JBMFXK010000047.1:0-10553 GCA_049964315.1 Clostridia bacterium
CCGTCTCCCGGCGTGGCAAACAGCGGCTCGCCATTGCGCTGGAGTTCAAACGCCACCTCCGGGCGGACCACGGCCAGCGCCCCTACCAGTTCCCGGATCGCCGCGGTCTCGGCCGCCGGGGTCTTCTGAGCCTTGAGACGGGCCGGCACGGCCAGGAAGAGCTCTTCCGACATGACCCGGGTCCCCGCCTCGCGGGCGACCGATCCGCGCTCCCGGATGCTCCCCCCCTCCACTACGATGCGATAGCCGGTGGGGCTGTCGCGATCCCGGCTTTCCAGCGTGAGCCGGGAGACGGCCGCGATGGATGCCAGCGCCTCGCCCCGAAAACCGAGGGTGGCGAGGTGGTCCAGATCCTCAACGGCGGCAATCTTGGAAGTGCTGTGCCGCCGTACCGACAGCTCCACATCCTCGCGGTCCATGCCAATGCCGTCGTCCTCCACAACGATGGCCGCCAGGCGCCCGGCTTCAGCGGGCTCCTCCACGGTCACCCGGATGCGGCGCGCGCCGGCGTCCAGGGCGTTTTCGACCAGCTCCTTGGCGACCGAGGCGGGCCGTTCCACCACCTCTCCCGCCGCGATCTGGTCGGTCACCAGCGGGGCCAGTTCACGTATGCGGCTCATGGCAGCTTCCTTTGCCAATCGGTCAACAGCGTCAGCGCCTCCAGCGGCGTCAGCCGGGTCAGGTCCAGCCGGCGGATCTCACGGATGATCTCATCGTGCACCGGATCGGTCTCGAACAGGCGCACCTGGTCCTGCGAGCGCAGCATGGCGGGCCGGCCATCCCGCTCCCACTGCCGGAGGAGACGGCCGGCGCGGATGACGATGCTGCGTGGAATGCCCGCCTGGGCTGCCACCTCGATGCCAAATGACTCCGAGGTGACGCCCGGCTCTACACGGTGCAACAGCACGAGCCGCCCTTCCGCCACCACCCCTTCCGTGCGGAGCGCCTGCAGATCCGCTCCGGTCAGGGCGGCCAGCTCGTGATAGTGGGTGGCAAACAGCGTGTACGGACCGGGATCAGCCTCCAGCAGATGTTCCAGAATCGCCCAGGCCAGCGCCAGTCCGTCAAAGGTTGACGTGCCCCGGCCGAGCTCGTCCAGCAGAACCAGACTGTCGGCCGTGGCATGACGGAGAATGTGGGCCATCTCCTCCATCTCCACCATGAACGTGCTCTGCCCACGTGCGAGGTCGTCGTCCGCCCCCACCCGGGCAAAAATGCCGTCCAGCAGCGGCTGCTCCCACGCCGCGGCCGCGACGAACCCGCCCAGCTGCGCCATCCACGCATTGAGGGCGACCGCGCGCATGAAAGTGGACTTCCCTCCCATGTTGGGCCCCGTAATCAGCGCACGGCGCCCGGGATCCCCGAGCTGCAGGTCGCTCCGGACATAGCCGGGCACGGTCCGTTCCACTACCGGGTGGCGAAGCCCTTCCACGCGAAAGCCCCCGGCTCCAAACCGGGGCCGGCTCCACCCATTCCTGTCTGCCACCTCGGCGAGTGACTGGATGGCGTCCAGGGTGGAAAGCGCCTCGGCCATCCGGAACAACGCCGGGATATGGGGCTGCAGCGCCTCCCGCACCGCCCCCGCCAGTTCTTGCTCGAGACTCAAGACAGCCTCTTCGGCCTGGGCGATGGATGCGGCCAACGCCTCCAGCCGGTCCAGGGTAAACCGCGCCGCACTGACCAGGGTCTGCTTCTGGCGCCAATCCCCCGGAACCAGAGGGAGCTGGCTGCGCGGCACCTCCGCGAACAGGCCAAATGTTCGATGCTGGCCGATTTTGAGGCTCCGGATTCCCGTCTCTTCGCGCAGCACCGCCTCCAGGGCGTCCAGGGCGCCACGGGTGTCCGCCAGGAGCGCGCGCCGCTCATCGAGCGCGGCCGACACGCCGGCGGCCACCAGCGGCCCTTGCTCCCAGGACGTACCGGCCTCGGCATGGATGCGGCTGAGCAGCAGGGCCACCGGATCGAGATCCGGGAGCAGCCCCGGAAGGAGCCTCGGAGCGTCTGCGCCGGCCAGGGATGCCACCTCCCGTGCCACCTCGACCGCCTGCAGCAGACGTGACAGGTCGCGGGGATCGGCCACGCCGACCGCGAGGCGTGCCAGCCGGCGCTCCGGGTCGCCGGCGCGCCGCAGAATCTGGCGAAGGCGCAGCCGGGACCCGACCGCCGCCTTCCAGAGGGCCACCCGCTCGGCTCTCTCCTGGATGCGGTCCTGGCTGCGCTCCGGCCGGAGCACCCATTCCTTCAGCCGCCGGGCCCCGCCCGGGGTTTCGGTCGCATCCAGCGTGGCCAGGAGGTCCGGCCCGGGCGTTGCGGTGACGCCCAGCTGACGGCGGGTGCGCTCGGTGGTGAAGAACACTCCTTCCGGCGCCAGGCGCCGGTACTGCAGCAAGTCCTGGCGGACATCCCGCTGGGTGCTCTCGAGATATCGCAGCGCTCCCAGCAGGGCGCGCTGAGAGAGGGGTTCCTCCTCAATGCCGAGCGTCCGCAGCCCAGTCTTGAGCCGACGCTGCAGGAGCGCCGCAGGATCGCGGCCGGCAAAGAGATCGGGGCGGATGGCCGTGGGCACGGCCGGGGCCTCTCCCTCCTGCTCCAGGATGACCTCGGCCGGCTCGAGACGCTCCCACTCACGGCGCAGGTGGTCTCCTGCATCGCGTCCGTGAAACTCGAGGACATCCACCCGACCTGTGGACGCGTAGGCGGCCGCCAGGCCGAACGCCCCCGGCCGCACCACCAGGCCGACCAGGGGCCCTGCCGCTTCCCCGTCATCGGGCACGAACGTGCCGGGGGTGACGTAGCGGATGATGCCGCGGTCCACGATCCCTTTGGCCGACCGCGGATCTTCCAGCTGTTCGGCGACTGCCACGGAGCGACCGGCTGCAAGCGCACGCCGCAGGTAGGCGTCAAGCGCATGGTAAGGCACTCCACACATGGGCGTGGATCCGTCACGGGTGGTCAGCTGCACGTCGAGCACTGGGGCGGCTTCCTCCGCATCGGATCCGAACAGCTCGTAGAAGTCGCCCAGGCGAAAGAAGAGCCAAGCCTCTTGAGCCTCCGCCTTGAGGGCCTGCCACTGTTGCATCAGGGGCGTCGCCGCGTCAGCCACCCGGCCACCCCCCGGCCCGTCCGAGGCGGGCCGCCAGCCACAGGCCCCAGCGGAGATCGCGATCGGTCACGGCAATCTGTGAGAGGGACAGCCCGTCCATCACCCACAGGAGCGTCGCCAGGCCGCCCGCCAGGAGGGGGATGCGGTCGGCGGCCACCTGGTCCACGCCAGGCCAGGTGGAGGGGTCCCGGCCCCAGTGGGTGAAGAGCACCTCACGGTGCAGGGGCGAGCCGAACAGCTGCCCCAGCGCCCGCGCCGTTCCGCCCATGGCCACGGTTGGGATGTGGGGGGAGATGGGGGCGGACAAGGGCATGTCCGCGCCCGGTGGCCGCTCGGCGCCAACGGGCAGACTCCGTGCCCCGGCCGGTCCGACGATTTCCGTACTGCCCCCGCCGATGTCGATCACGGTGATGGGGGCTGGACAAAAGCGCTGCTCGCCCCACCAGGAGGCCTGTCCCTCCTCCAGTCCCGAGAGGGTCCAGACCGGGAAACCCCGGGCTCGTGCCGCGGCAGGCAGGGCGGGAATGGCACGGCCCACCTCACCGAACGCCACGAGGCCGGACTGACACCTGTAAGGCGCCACCGCCGCGAGGATGTCGTCCAGCGTCTCCAGCAGGGCCTGCTCTGGGGTCCAGTGCCCCAGCAGGCGTCGGATGCGCGCCGTTTGGTACAGCGGGTCGTCGAGCTGTCCGGCCACCAGCACACTCACACTGGTCGAGCCGACCTTGACAATGGCGAGGGGGGGCGCGGCCAAACTTTCCATGGTGCTATCGATTATACCGGAGGGTCTCGGGTCCACCGGGAGCGGTCGTGTAGAATACCTGGGACAGGACGTTAGGGTCAAGGGGAGGGGTCGGATGCGGCGGGCGCTCTTGGCCCTCCTCCAGAGCCTCTTTCTGGTGATGGTCCTGTGGCCGTCGCCAGCGCACGCACAGGCGCCGCCGGCGCCGCCGCCCGCACTGTCCGCCGAAGCCGCCGTATTGATTGACGGCAGCACGGGTCAGGTGCTCTACGCCAAGGATCCGCTGCGATCTCTCTACCCCGCCTCCATCACCAAGATCATGACCGCTTATCTTGCCATTAACTCGCCCGCCTGGACCAAGACCCTGACCGTGTCGGAACAGGCGGCGCTGCAGCCGGGATCCAGCAACTACCTGCTGCCGGGCCAGACGCTTCCCGTGGCCGCGGTGACCCAGGCGATGATGCTGACATCGGGCAACGATTCTGCGTGGGCTCTGGCACAGGCCGTGTCGGGCAGCGAGCCGGCCTTCGTGCGGCTCATGAATCGAACCGCCCGCGCCTGGGGAGCGCCCGGCATTCACTTTGCCAACCCCACCGGTCTTCCGCTGCCGGACCACGTTGTCACCGCACTCGGGATGGCCATCATTGCCCAGCACGCGATGGAAAACGCCGTGTTCCGCAAACTGGTGGATACGCGCCAGTCAGCCCTTCCCCCCGACCCCGCACCCCGGGTTTATTACAGCCAGAACCAGCTCCTGTACACCTACCCGGGCGCCAACGGCGTCAAGCTCGGTTACACCATCGAGGCCGACGAGACGCTGGTGGGCTCGGCCACCCGCCACGGCGTGTTTCTCATTGTCGTGCTGCTGCACGACACGCCATATGGCCTGTGGGGGGATGCCGCGGCCCTGCTCACCTGGGGCTTCGACAGCTTTCATCCGGTGACCGCGGTGCCGGGGGGACGCGTGCTGACCTGGGCGCGGCGCGGGTCAAGCCGCATTCCCGTGGCCGCCGAGGGCGGCATCGTCCTCTTGGCCAAAGACGGCAGCCGCCGTCCCTTCGGCCCCGTGCATCTCCGCTTCCACCTCGCGCCGGCGTCCGGGGGACGCAGGGGCACGGTGGTGGGAGTCCTGTCGGTAACGGGACGCGGTGACCGTGTGCTGGCGGAACGGGCACTTGTGGCCCGCCGAGGCTGGAGCGACCCGCCGCCCGCCGCCCGCGTGGCGTGGACGCCCGTCTGGCCGCTGGTTGCCATGTTAACCGTGCTCGGTTATGTATGGTGGATAAAGGGGAGGCGGCATGCCGCTTGAGGTCGTAGCTGTAGCGGAGTCCCTGGGGCTGCCCTTAAGTGCGCCGCCCCCGGCGGACATCGTCGCCTTGGCCGTACCTGTGCTGCCCCCCTTGCCCGAGCTGGCCGCCTGGACGGCCCGCATCCACCGTCCGGTCATTATCGGCTCCACGGCCGCCGACGTGGCGGCAGAAGGTCTGGTGCTGGACCGCTGGGGCCATGTGGCGGCTCACCACCACCCGGCCCAGGACGCGAACGCGCTGGTTGTGCATCGACTGGGCAGCCGTCTGGTGGGCCTGCTCCTGGGGCCCGACCGCTACACTCCCGAGAAGGCGCGCGCGCTTGCGCTGATGGGCGTCGATCTGGTGCTGGGATTTGGCTCCGAACCAACCCCCTACGGGCCTCTGTGGGCGTTCTCACAGCAGAACCAGTACCTCACGCTGGCAGTGGCCGCGGCACCCGTCCTCTACATGACCTGCGAGATGTCGGATGACGGAAGCGGGGTGCTGCCGGTCGCGGTGCAAGAGGGCTGGGGACGGGCGGTGCTGCCGTGGGAGCGACGCCGGCAGGCCATGCAGACGGATCCTGTCCTGAAGGCGCTCAACCCGGATGCGTATTTGTCGCATGCCTGGTGGGGCAGCTGATGGATCGGCGCGCACTCGAACTGAGAATGGGCCGCCTGCTGCTGACAGCGCTGGTGTGGTGGGGCGTGCGCCGCCTGGAAGTCGGTCCCGACGCGGATGTGGCGCCCATGGCCTGGAACCGCCGCCAACTGGTGGTAGCCGCGGCTCAATGGGACATGCATCCCGCGCACAGCGTCGGCGAGTTCACGGCCCGGGTCACCGCCGTCATGGACGAGGCGCACCATGTCGGAGCTGCCCTGGTGGTTTTCCCGGAGGATCTCGGCCTGTCACTCCTCGGCCTCCTTACGCGCTACGGCGGCCCCCGCTCCACCGGGGAGCTCGGAGCGGAGGCGGTGCGCGCCTATCTCGGCACCTGGGGACCCGTGGTGGCGCCGCTGTTTGAGGAGACCTTCCGCCGCGCCGCCGCCTCCTATGGCATGGTGGTGGTGGCGGGATCGTCCTACTACCGCCGACGCCAGCAGGTGGTGAACCAGGGAGTCGTGTTCGGACCCGACGGCCGCCTGCTTCTCCGGCAGCCCAAGCTGCATCTCATCGCGTTGGAGGAGACCTGGGGCGTGGAGCCGGGCCATCGGTTCGACCGCCCGGAGGGATTGACCATGCCGCTCGGTGTCGCCATCTGCCACGATGCGAGCTTCTTTGAAACCTACCGGATGGCGGAGGCGTTGGGAATCGAGGTGATGGCGGTGCCGGCTGCAGATCCCGACCCCGACTGGAGTGAACCCAAAGCCCGCCGGGGAGCCTGGGCCCGCACGCAGGAAACGGGGATGGCGTCGGTGGTGGCGGCGGGGACCGGAGAGCTTTACGGAATCCGTTTTTCCGGCAAAGCGGGCATATACATTCCGCGCGAACTCACATCCGATATGAGGGGCGTGGTGAGTGAAAGCGCCCGGCCCGATACGGAAGGGGTCGTGGTGGGCAGCCTCGATCTGGACCAGCTGGCAGCCTTTCGGCAGGAGGCGCGCCCGCGTCCCAGCGAAGCGGCCGTCAAGGCGTGGCTGTTTCCCCGCTACCGCTCCCTGACGCTTTCCTGAGCATCGATCATCCAACAATCTAACCATCCAACAATCCGACGGTGATACCGCGCGAAAGGCGGCGAAAGGCTCGATGCACGTGCTCACACAGCTCGCCGACAGTATTGTGGCCCTGGGGGTAGTCGGGGTCCTGATCGGGATGTTCCTCGAAAGTGCGGCCATTCCCATCCCGAGTGAGGTGATCCTCCCCTACGCCGGCTATCTGGTCGCCATCGGCCGCGCCGGTTGGATTGAGGCGGGTGTGGCAGCCATGCTGGGTGGACTTCTCGGCTCCATCGCTTCGTACGTCGTCGCCTTCTACGGCGGCCGCGCCCTCTTTTCCCCGCTCATCCGCCGCCACGAGTTGGACCGGGCGGAAGTGTGGTTCCGCCGCTATGGCGACCGCGCCGTGTTTTTCGGACGACTGGTGCCAGGGGTGCGCACGTACATATCGCTGCCGGCGGGCCTGACGGCCATGCCGTTCGGACGTTTCGTGCTCTACAGTGTGCTGGGCGCGCTGCCGTGGACCGTGGTTTTCATGATTCTGGGCTATCAGGGCGGACGCAACTGGGCCCGGGCGGCCCATTTTGAGCACTGGGTCGTTATCATCGGGGCCCTGATCGTGGTGGGCTGGATCGTGTGGTTTGTGGCCCGGCGCCGACGCCACGCCATGTGATCAGGGCGTCTTGAGGGTTTTCCAGAAGGCCGGGTCCTCGTCTCCCAGCTCCCAGATGGCGACGCCGAGGAGATGCTTTGACCGGGCCAGCGCCACGCGCGCGCTGGCCGATCGGTCCCCCATGTACCATACGACGCGCTGGCCGCTGGAGGACGCGTATGTGAAGTAGTTTTGGGAGTTGGTCTGGTCGTATCTGGGTGTGATGCCGTAACTGTGGGCCAGAGCCTTGGCCTGGACGTCCGACAACGTCGTGGCCGGGGCGGCCGTGCCCGTATTCGGCCAGTCATAGCCGTAGGTGCCGATGGCCAGGACGATCTTGTGCGCAGGCACCGCCTTCAACGCCGCATTCACGTTGGCCGCTACCCAGCCGTAGGGAGCCACCGGACCGGGGGTGCTGCCGTCCGAGTGGCGGTCGTAGGTCATGAGCACCAGATAGCTGGCGGACCGGGCCAGGGCGGCATAATCGTACGCGGCGGTGATGGACGACGGGACGCCGACGAGCGGAAACACCGAGACGGCGATCGTGGCGCGGGAGCCCAGGTCCTTGCGGACATCAGCCACGAAGGCGCTGTAGGCGGTGCGCGCGGACGGCGGCAGCAGCTCGAAATCCAGGCTGACGCCGGACAAGTGGTCCTGGCGCACCAACGTCGCCACGTTGCCGGCGGCCGTCGCGCGCAGGCTGGCGGAGTCGAGCATCCGGCTCCCCACGTTGGTCACCAGCGGCAGCAGCTTTAGATGATGCGTGCGCACGAACGCGGCCACGGAGGGTTGGTAGCCGACGTTCTTGATGCTGCCTGTGGCGGTCACCGAAAACCAGCGCGGGCTCAGCTGGGTCATGGACGCGTAATGCGTCTTCAGGGATGTCAGGCTCCCGGTGGTGGAGTTTTCGTAGAAGCCCACGATCTGAAACTGCGGCCCGCCGAACGGAATGAGCCCGCCGCCGACTCCGGTCATCGACCGGATTATCCAGATGATGACAAAGACAATCACGGCGGCCGCGGCGATGAACGCCACCGGCGCCCGGCGATACCATTGCCCGATCCGCGTGTGATCCACCATTCACCCTCCGGATGTAATATCCGATGGGTGCTGGGTTCGTATGCGTGACCCGCCGCCCGAAACATTCTAGACCGGGAGGTGAGTGCGATGCGCGTGCTATGGGATCCGGACCGGGGCGGCAGCAGGTGGCGGCCCGACGAAGACAGCTGGGACGACACCGAATGGGCCTACGACGACGGCGATCAGGAAAGTCTCTACACGCTCATCCCGGACCCGCCGGATCCGGATCGCCTGTAGGCCAGGATACGATCCGGGTCGACCCGCCCTCGTCCCAGGCGCGGACTGAGCGGCCGGCCGGTGCGTCCAGCGAGCGCCGGCCGGGCCGCCTCTCGGGCCGTTCATGACGCCGAGCCTCCCGCGCCAGCAAGGCCAGCAGGATCCGCCGCCCCAGGCGCAGTGTCTCCAGCCGTTGGCGCAGCTCCCGATTCTGGATGCGCAGCCGCTCCAGCTCTGCCAGACACCATTCCAGATCGGTGCGATCGGTCCCGGGTTCGTGATTCGGTGGCATCGGTCGCCTCCTCGCAGAGAGGATACCCGGGATATGGGAAATTATGCCTTATCCGCTTTCCACACTTGGCGCAGGAAGTCGATGTAGTTCTCCCCCGCCAGCCGGGCGATGGTGCCGTCGGACAGGCCGCGTTCACTCAGGTGGTCAAACAGAGCCGGCAGCTTGGTGATGTCTTGCAGACCGCGCACGTACTCCTCCACCCCGTCGAAGTCGGATCCGAGGCCGATGTGCCGGTCGTTGCCCACCACCTCCAGATGATGCAGCACATGGTCGCCGACCCGCTCGAGGTCCTGAGCACCGCCGAGGAAGTCCGTCACGAAGGCGACGCCCTGCACCCCGCCTTTTTCAGCGAGAGCCCGCACCTGGGCGTCACTCAGATTTCTCCGGTGATCGCACAGCGCGCGGCAGTTGGAGTGGGATGCGATCGGCGCCCGTTCAGCCACCTCCATGATGTCCCAGAACCCTTGCTCGGCAATGTGGGAGACGTCCAGCACCATGCCCATCTGGTCCATCGCCTGCACCATGCGGCGACCGGCCCGGGAGAGTCCGCCCGCACCCGGATCCTCTCCGGCCCCGTCGGCCAGCGCGTTGCGCTGATTCCAGGTGAACGACAGCAGCCTCACGCCCAGCCGCCACAAGATGCGCAGGCGGAACTCGTCCGTACCGAGACCTTCGGCCCCCTCGACCGAGATGGCGCCGCCCACCGCGCCGGGGGTGGCCAGCAGGCGCTCAAGGCTGTTCCGATCCGTGACTGCGACAGCCTCGGGATCCTGACCCACCTCCTGCCAGAAGGTGTCGATGTACTGGAGCAGGCGCGGCAGCGCTCGCTCGGGCTTGTAATCTGGCTCCACAAAACAGGAGAAGAACTGGAGAGTGTGACCCACTTCCCGCATCCGCGGCAGGTCCAGCTGTCCCTCGTCAGACCGTTCCACGACGCGCCGCCGCCCGTGGACGGTGGCGCCCAGGCTGTCGGCATGGGTGTCGACGGTGTGCAACGTACGTCCTCGCCACTGCATGGTGTTCCCTCAGCTTTCGCGAATGAATAGGCGTTCCAGGTCCGTCGTGCGGCCATTCTCGATGGTGGCTATCAGACCGCAGAATTGTGCCGGACCCGCCGCGGTTTCAAAGCGCACCGGCATCTGTCGGCGCAGCTTGTCCAGGACAAGCTCGGTGCGAACGCCCAGCACCGAGTTGTACGGTCCCGTCATGCCCAGATCGGTTAAAAAGCCCGTCCCGCGGGGCAGGATGCGCTCGTCCGCGGTCTGGACATGGGTGTGAGTGCCGACCACCAGCGAGGTCCGACCATCCAGATACCAGCCGAGGGCCATCTTTTCGGAAGTGGTTTCGGCGTGGACATCCACCACGATGGCGTCGACCGCCGGGAGGTCGGACAGCGCCGCGTCCACCGCCGGGAACGGGTCGTCGTAGTGCGCCGGCATGAAGCTGCGCCCGGACACGTTCAGCACCGCCACACGAGCGCCGCCGCGTCCGGTGACGACCGTCAGCCCGCGGCCCGGCACCCCG
>JBMFXK010000048.1:0-10490 GCA_049964315.1 Clostridia bacterium
GTTTGTGTTGTTAGCAGCGACAGGAGTCGCCGTGAGTGGCGGGACTCGAGAGCGCGGCCGTCGACCACCAGATCTGCCGTGGCGGGTTTGGCGGCCTCGACGTTGTGGTCAACAATGCCGGCATATTCGCGGCTATTCTCACCCTGGAGAGCCGCTCGAAACGTTCGATGGCATCTTGAGTGTCAAGTTGCGGGGCGTATTCCTGAGCTGTCAGGCTGCAGCCCAGGTGATGATTCGACAGGGCCGGGGCGGGCGGATCATCAACCTCTCCTCGATCGATGCGCTGCACCCGTCTGCCATCGGGTGTGCGGCGTACGATGCGTCCAAGCACGGCCTCTGGAGCTTTACCAAAAATCTCGCCCCGCATCGGATCTGGATCAACACCATGGCACCGGGGGGCATTGCCGCCCCCGGCACCACGACAACCGCTCCGGCCGGTGCCTCCTGAGATCTGACCGCCATGACCGCGCCACTCATGGCGCGGATCCCCATGTCCGCATCGGCGACATACATGAGATCGGCAAGCTGGCGCTGTTTCCGGCCTCCGACATGGCCCTTTACATGACGGGAAGCCAGGTGGCTGTGGAGGGCGGCGCGCCCCTGGCCTGACATCGAGTCGACGTATGGGCAGCCGACAGGGCCGCTTCTATCTGCGACTCGCGGTAGCACGCCCCATCACTCTGGCTCCTGCGCGGCTCGGTAGAATCCGGGATGGAATAGAGGGGCCGCGGCCGCGGCGAGCGCCACCACCCACGACGCTTCCCGACTCACGAGGCCTCCGGTGAGCCAGCCAATGGCCCCGATGCCTGCCTTGGCCTCGGTAAGCCCGGACAGGCGATCGATGACCGGGCCCAGTTCCTCCCCCGCCACCACCGCCGCCACCGCCTCCGGTGGCAGGAGCAGGCGGGGGCCGTGCCCGATGAGCACACGATCCACTTCGACGATCGCTGCGATGCCGATGAGCCACCCGCGGCCATCCGGGGTGATGTCGACGCCGCCTTCCATACCGACCCCGACGGCAAACTGCGATCCGGTGCGGGCCCGGGCATGCTGCCCGCGCTGAACGGCTCCGCGCCGTGTCTCCTCCACCCCGAGGGGCTGCACGGGCACGTCGGAAGGAACCGCGAGGGCCTGGACCGCGTAATGTCCAAGGCGCGCAAAAACCTGCTCGGCCGCCCGCACCTTGGTGGGATTGGTGGATCCGACCACAACTCGAACACCGTCGAATTCTTCCATACCCGCCCTCCGTACCCGCCCTCCGTTTGTGCGTCGCGGCCGCTGTCGTCGGGGCGAAGGTTCCGTGCCGCAGTCCCTAGCGGGCGAGCCCCACGCGGTCCAGCACCGACCAGTCCGCAAACGCCGCCTCCACCCGCCTCACAAACGTCCGGGCCAGCGCGACGTCTTCGGTGCCGCGCTGACTGAGCGTGGCCGCGATGTCGAGCCAGCGCAGACCGGCAAACAACAGAGCGACCGGAAACAGGTCGTGCAGCAGCGCGACCGAATAGCGAATGCCATGACGCGAGAGGCCTTCCACGTATGCCTGCAACCACGCCGACTGACGTTCGCGCCTCATCTCCTCCGGCACGTTGAGCCCCAGCATGAGCGCAAGGTCATAGACCGCCTGCATGCGCCCCACACACTGCCAGTCCACCCACACCGGAGCTCCCTCCGGATCGTCAAACAACAGGTTTCCGGGATGAACATCGCCGTGCACGCCCGTCGTTCCCGGTCCCTGCAGGAGCACGGGCCGGTTCTGTTCGAGACACCAGGCCACCCGGGTCCACCGGTGGCGAAGGGTCTCCAGCAGCGGGCCACCGAATCGGGCTTGAAGGGCAGGGATGACGCGTTCCCCCAGGTAATCGGAGCCGGCGCCAAACAGGAGGTAGCTGGTCATCGTCCCCATGGCTTCGGACGCGTCGAACGGCAGATCCCAGAATGCCGCATGGAGGCGGGCCAGGTCATCCACGACAAGGCGCACCTGGCCCTCGGACAGGGACGATCCGAGACGCCCCCCGGCGCGGACGGGCACATCGTCCAGCACCAGCACGAAGAGGGGTCGGGTGGGATCAATGTGCACGAGGTGGCAGCCCGGGCGCCGCACGACGGCCAGCGAAGCCAGTGCAGCGCTCCCGTACACGTCCGCCTCGACCTGATAGGCGGCCCGGTATGCCCATCCGGTCTCGGCCGGGTGTCCGAACTTGACCACCACCGCCCATGAACTGGGCCCGGACTCTATATGTACGCGTGCCATGAGGCTGCTCATTCCGCTGGCCTCAAGCGCCTCCACCCGGAAGTCCTGCAGGGCGGATCGAGGCCACAACGTCTGGAGCCACGGCAGCGTGACCTCGGACGGCACCCGAGGCATCGCAACATCCACGTCAGACGCCTCCTGACTGCCGGTAATGCTTCGGCTCCCCGCTCACGTTATCCTGGACGCGGATAACGCGTCTTGATCCATTCTTTAGATCGATCTAGATAATAGATAGGGGGCTGTTCGGTGGACCGTTCTAAGACGAAAATCCTGACAGACGCACAGGTCAAGCTTCTGGCCAGCCCCCTCCGCATCCGGATCCTCCACGCCCTCGCCCAGCGTGAACAGACCGCCGCGCAGGCGGCGGACGCGCTTGGCGAGTCTCGCGGCAATGTTCACTACCACATCCAGAAGCTGCATGACGCCGGATTCGTGACCGTCACCCGCACGGAGATTCACGCCGGGGTGGTGGAACGGTACTACAAGACCGAGACGCTCCAGTTCCGGCTGCCGGTGGAGGGCGGGCCGGATGAGGAGCAGCGGCCGCTCTACGCCGCCACCTGGATCTCCCGCACTCGACGGGAGGCCCAAGAACTGTTCGACGCCATGATCACCCTGCTCGGCACCTGGGAAGCGATGCCGTCGGCCGAACCCGGCCAGGCGCACACGTGGCGGGTGGAGGTCCGCTTCACACGCGAAGAGACAGAGGACGTGCCTCCGACGGAGGACGGCGATAAAGAGTCCTGACCGCCGCGCGCTGGTTGTCGTACTGGCGGCGCTGGCAGCCGGGGTCCTCGGTCAGACCATGCTGCTGGTCGCCGTCAACGTCCTCATCTTGGTGCGCACCCATTCGCCGCCGGCCGTGGCGGCCCTGTGGATTGTGCCCCAGCTGGCGCTCCTCGGCAGCGGATCGGTGGTGGGGCGGCTCACTGACCGCTGGGACAAGCGGCGCACTTTGGCCGTGACCAACCTCGCCGGCGGAGCCGTGGCGGTGGGGCTGGCGTTGACGCCGGATGTGCCGGTCACGTATGCGGTGTTTGGCCTCTTCTCGGTCCTGGGGGCCATGTTTCAGGCCGCGTTCGTCCCTTACTTCCGCCTCCTGGTGGCGGCCCCGGCTCGCGCGCGGGCCAACGCCCTGCAGGGAGCATTCCAATACGGGGCGCTCGTCCTGGGGCCGGCGCTCGCTGGGGCGCTCCTGGTGCGGGGGCGGCCGGATACGGTTGTCTGGGGCGTTGCGGGGGCGCTGGTCCTGTCGGGCACGCTCTTGTTTCTGGCTCCGGCTCTGAACGTGCCCCTGGGAGCCGGTGCGCGATCCCGTCAGCCTCCGTCGTACGGCGAGGATCTGGCAATGGTGGCGCGCTTCCTGCGGGCCCGCCCGATCGCGGCGGGCGTGATGGTCTGCCAGGGTTTTCTTATGGTGTTCGGAGCGTCAGCAGACGCTCAAGAGGTGGTCTTCGCCCACCGGGCCCTGCACCTCGCCGCCAGTGGCTACGGACTCCTTGTCAGCACGGCCGGAATCGGTTACTTCGCCGGGGCCGGCGTCAGTTGGGCGGCTGTCGGCCGGACGCCGGTCCGCTACCTGATGGCTGTGGGCGAGGTGTGTTCCGGGCTCGGCTATCTCTTCTACGCACTTTCGCGCGGATTCATCCCGGCCGCGGCCGGACTGGTGGTGCTGGGGGTGGCTCAGGCCGCGGCCAGCACCGGCTACGGCACGTTCATTCAGGGCGCGCTGCCGCCCGCGGCCATGGGCCGCATCACCGCCACTCTCCGCTCTGTCTTCGCCGGCATCACGGTCCTGGCCACCGTGGCGGGGGGCGTTCTGGTGCAGGCAGACGGCGTGCGCCCCTGGATGGTGGGCGCCAGCTCCGTGATGGTGCTGGCCGGACTGTGCCTGGCGGTCCTGTGTCTGAGTCCCGGGGGTCGGCTCGAGTTTCAGCGGGCGTCAGAATCGTAGCACCAGGCTGGCCCTGCCGCCTCAGCCCAAGTCTGCGGCTTTCTGCCTCAGTCGCGCCGGGACTGGAAGGCTGCCAGCTGGCCGCGGCCTTCCCGCTCGGCGCCGTCCAGCACGAACAGAGCGGCGTATGCATCTTCGAGCGCCAGACCCACCGACTTGAACAGGGTGACCGTGCCTGCAGGGCGGGGTGGAACGGCACCGCGCACGAGGTCCGTAAGATCGCCTTTCACGTGCGCCTCCGCGACGACGCCGTCCTCGATGGGAAGACGGACGTCATCCGCCTCGCGGAGGGCCGCCTCCCTCCAGTCGACGTAGACCGCCGCGCGGCCCACCACGTCCGCGGCGAGCTCACGAAAGCCCGGCACGGAGGCGCCCGCAGCGTTCACGTGAACACCCGCGCGAAGCCACTCGCCGGCAAGAATCGGCGCACGCGCCGGCGTGAGCGTGGTGATGATGTCGGCGTCGGTGACAGCGGTCCTGGCATCCTCGCTCGCCTCCGCCCGGATGCCCATGGCCCGGGCGTCGGCGGCCAGGGCCTCGCGGTGGGCGGGAGTGGGGCTCCAGACCCACAACCGGTTGATGTCACGGACGGTGCCAAGAGCAGACAGGTGCAGGTGGGCCTGCGTGCCCGACCCGAGCAGTGCCAGAGAATGAGCCTCCGGCGGCGCCAGGATATCCGTGGCCAGCGCCGTTACTGCCGCGGTCCGGATGGCGGTGAGTGATGCGGCATCCACGATGGCGAGGAGGCGGCCGTCCTCTCCGTCAAACAGCAGCACCGCACCCTGGTGGGATTCGAGCCCGCGAGCCCGGTTGGCGTTGAAGACGGAGATGGTCTTCACCGCCATGACCGGCCGGGCCCGATCACGCGGCTGTGCCCAGGACGGCATCAAGCCCAGGACTCCCCCGCCCCCCGGCAGCGGCATGACCACGCGCGGCGGCTGCCCCGCCCGGGCTTCACCCAGATCCTGGAACATGGCCCGCATCGCATCGATCGCCGTGTTCCACGGCAGGAGACGCCGCACGTCATCTGGCAGGAGAATCCGCGCCCCATCTCGTGTCCGCTCGACCATGCCGTCCTCCCTCTGCGGTGTCAGGCTCCGACTGAAACCACTGCCAGATCTCTTCGACAAGCTCAAGCCGTTTGCTCTTTTCGTGCGGCCGGCCGGCCCAGGCCAGATAGACGGGCTGATCCGGCGGCTCGGTCTCGGACGTAAACCCGGCCACCTGGATGGGAAGACGGGCCGCATAAGCACGCGAGAGGCGGGCATGGGTAAAGCCGTGAAGGCCCGACGCCACCACCCAGCGAAAGAAGGCATCCGCGTGGTCCACCCGCACCATGGGCATGGTGTTGCCGGTTTCAGCGCGATGCCACACCTCAAACGACGCGCTCCATCCCTCGTAGACCCATGGGAGCGCGCGCCACAGCGATCGCGGGCATGGGTCGGGGACGGGATCCGCTTCCGGGCCTACCAGCACCAGCCGGTCTCGGTACAGTTCGGTGGCCTTGAACGCAGGATGTCGAACGGCCAGGTACGTGACCGCGATGTCCACTCCCCCTTCGCGCATCCACCGCAGCACCTCCTCGGAATGTCCGGTCCGAAGCCGCAGCGGCACCTGGGGGCTGCGGCGGTGAAAGGCGCGCAGCACGTCTTCCACGAGGATGGCCTGCGAGGTGGAACAGCCGATGGACACCGTGGCCTCACTACCGGATGCCTGACCCGCGATGTCACGGATCTCGCCGGCCAACTCCTCCATCCGCTGAAACCGCTCGGCCACCGCCCGTCCCGCGGGGGTGAGCGCGACGTGACGCGTGGAGCGCACAAACAGCTGAATGCCCAATTCCTGCTCCAGGGCCCGGATGCGGGTCGTGACGGCCGACTGGGTCACGTGCAGGGCGTCGGCCGCCTGTGAGAAACTGAGATCGCGGGCCACGGCCAGGAACGTTTTCCATCCGTCTTCCTGCGCCGGATTCATCTCCTCTATTTATTAATCCCATCAGATTAATCGATTTCTCCTCCGGTTGCGGGTGGGGTACAGTCGGAACCGTTGAGTGAACTTGGAAAGGCGGCTGTTGTGTGGCCGAGGTGACGCGTGCCGAGGCAAGGCGTCCAGGACGCCCGGCACACTTTCTCATCGGAACGGCGGGATTGTACGGGGCCGACATGGCCCTCTCGGTGGTGCTGACCTGGAGCGTGCTCGCCCTCTCTCATTCTCCCTTGCTGGCTGCTGTGGCGCTTATTCTGAACAGCCTGCCGCAGGTCATCACCGGCATCGTCGGGCCGGCCCGGATGGGAGTGGGCGAGCATCCGTCGCGACTCCTCTTCGCATGCGGAGGCGGTCTGCTGGTCATGGGGGTGCTTGCACTCGTAATCCGGGGTACCGCTCCGCTGGTCGACCTCCTGCTCCTGGCGGCCGTGGTGGAGGGCCTCGGCAACGCCGCAGTCATCCCGGTAGCACAGGCCTGGTGGATGGGGCTCACTCCCCCGGGCGAAAAGGTGCGTGCCGCCCGGGATTATGAGATCGCCTCCCGGATTCCACGGATCCTGGCACCGGTGGCGGGCTCCCTGCTCCTGGCGGCGGGAAGGCTGGGACCGGCTCTGGGCGTCATCGGACTCGGATTTCTCCTGGCTGCGTGGAACTGGCGAGGGCGCGTCACCGTCGAGGACGGATCGCTGCGAGCGCTCGCATGGTCTGAGGGATTCCGGGCCCTGGGTCACGACCGCTGGCTCCTGGCCGCGCTCGCGCTGCGCGGACTCGCAAACGTGCTCTGGCCCGCCTATTCCATCGGTCTTCCCTGGTTGGTCCTGACTCGCTTTCACCAAAGCCCCTTCACCTACGGGCTCGTCACCACGATGTACGGGCTGTCGACCATTGCGCTGGCGTGGCCCGCGGGGCGCATGGCAACCCGGATCCTGCGGCGTTGGTACATGGTGGCCTGGGCACTCACCGGTGCTGGCTTCGTGGCCCTCGGCCTGAGTGGCGACGTGCTGGCCGTGTTCCTGGCGGTCCTCCTGGTCGGCCTCGGGTCCCCCATGATCCACATGGGGCTCGACGCTCATATCGGGGCCGAGATCCCTCAGGAGCGCCAGGCCTCCGTCTTTGCCTTCCAGCGCTTCGTCATGGGAATTGCGGGCCTTTTCGGCCTCTACGCAGTCGGATCGCTCCTTACCAACCTCAGCACCGATATGGTCCTCGTGGTCACGGGAGCCGCCATCGTGGGATCCGCCGCCGCCGCGGCCGCCATCGCCGAACCTCACATCGGGTCTCCCGCCCGTTCCGCGTAAAACCGAGCCCGGGTTCTCCCGACGCTCCGCTCACGCGCCCTCACACGAACTCCCCGGTTGTCGGCTCGCCGCGCGCTTTGGTTTAATTAGTAGCGGCTCACTTCCTGTCGAATTGGAGGGGATGTCCGCATGCTGGGCCAAGCGGCCGACACCACGGTCTCCTGGCTGCCGTATGGGATGGCATTCCTCTCCATCCTCATCAGCAGCGTCGCGCAGATCTCGCTCAAGCTGTCAGTCCGTGATCGCGCGGTCGGACTCCATCTCCTCAGCGAGCCCATTTTTTACTTCGCATTTCTCCTGTACGGCATCTCGGCCCTTCTCTGGGTGTTCGTGCTCTCCAAGCTTCCGCTGGTGGTCGCGTACCCCCTGGTGAGCCTGAACTTCGTGCTGGTGGCCATCGGCGGCACCCTGATCCTCCATGAGCACGTGTCGTGGTACATGCTGGCGGGGCTGGTCCTCATCATCGGGGGCATCCTGCTGATTGTGCGCCACTGACGATTGGGAAGGCGAGCGCGACGGCGGTGAACGCCAGTTCGGGCGCGCCCACAGAGGCATGCCGGTTGCGCAGTCGTCGAGGACAGGCTTGCACGATGAGCCGCTACAATAGAGGCTATGGAGACATCACCACGGCCTGACTGGCCCCCGCACACCGCCCGGCAGGTGCGGCTGACCTGCATCGACGATCGCCTGGGGTCCGGGCCTTTTACGCAGGAATACGGCACGGCCTACGAAGTGCGGCTTGCCGGAGGGGCCCTCGCCCTCACCGACGGACGCAGGGATGTGGTCATGCGCGAACTGCTGGTGCCGAAGGCGCTGGGCCCACTGGAAACGGTGTGGCTGGAGGTGCACCTCGCGTGCGGCGCCGTCGGGCTGGCCGGCCACCATTTTGACTCGCCGGAAGCGGAGCAAAGAGGGCTTGCCGCCATCCTGGAAGCCGCCGCACAGGCCGTTCAGGCGGCCGTCCCCGATGTTGTCGTCCGGACCCGGATGGCCACGCCGACCGGGGACAGCGTGGCGGGATGGCCTCCGCCCACAGACACCGCCACTTAGGGTACTGCGGCGGGCATACAGGGTACACCCCTCCTTCTCGCCCACGCACTTGCCACGAAGGGAGACACCCCGCCATGCCGATGACCGTGGTGGAAAATGCATCGACGGATCCGTACTTCAACATCGCGCTTGATGCCTGGCTGGTTCGCCGCGCGAAGCCCGGTCAGGAGTTCGTGATGCTCTGGCAGAACCAGCCCGCGGTGATTCTGGGGCGCTTTCAAAACACCTACGAAGAGGTCGACATCGAATACGCCGACGCCCACCACATCGCCATCGTGCGCCGCATTTCCGGGGGCGGGGCAGTGTACCAGGATCTCGGCAACATGAACTTCAGCCTGATTGCGGAAACGCGCCTGCACCCGTTCAACGACTACGAGGCGTTCACGCGCCCCGTACTTGATACCCTGCGCGATTTTGGGGTGCAGGCCGAGCTTACCGGCCGCAACGACATCACGATTGCCGGTGCCAAGTTTTCCGGCAATGCCCAGTTCCGGAGCGGTACGCATGTGCTGCATCACGGCACCATCCTGTTTGATGAGGACCTGGAGGTGGTGCCCCAGGTGCTCACGCCGCCCACCGACAAGATCGCCAGCAAGGGCATCAAATCGGTGCGCAGCCGAGTCACGAACGTGCGCCCCCACCTGCCGCCGGGGACCACCATGGCGGACGTACAGGAGCGTCTCCTGCACCACATTGGGCGCCACAACGGCGGCATCGCCGGCACGTGGACCATCGGGCCGGAGGAGCAGGCCGACGTCGCGCGGGAGGTCGAGACCCGCTTCGGTCAGTGGGAGTGGAATTTTGGGGCCTCGCCCCCCTTTAACCTGCAAAACCGCATCCGCTTTCCCAAGGGCGCCGTGGAAGTCCGCATCGACGCGCGCCGCGGCCGCATCACGTCGGCCAAGATCTACGGCGATTTTCTGGCCGACCGGGACATCGCGCCCATCGAGGCCGCGCTGGTCGACATCCCGTTTTCCCGCAAGAGCATGGACGAAGCCCTGGCTGAAGTCGATGTTCCCACCTATCTGGGCGGGATCACCCGCGACGAACTCCTGGAAGTGCTCGCGGGACTGCAGCCGAAAGACGCCGGGGAGGCCTCGCCAAATTCCTAGCGGCCACGCGCCGGCTCTTGGAGCGGCGTCCCCGGACTCGGTGCCTCAGGCGGTCTTGTCGATTAATTCCGCCGCGTCGACGGCCAGCGTCGCTACGTCCGCCACCGAGTCGAAGTCCACCCACTCCACCTGAGCGTGGGCTCCGTCGCCTATACAGCCGAACTCCACTGCGGGGACACCCGCGCCGGAGAATACGGCCGTGTCGCCCCAGCCAGCCGCTCCCTGCAGCTCCATCGCCCGCCCCAGGCGCCGCTCGATCGCCGTGCCCAGGGAGCGCACGAGAAGCGAGTCCTCGGGCGTCTGCATCGGATAGCGCTGAAACTGCAGCGTGACCTCGGCATCCGGACAGGCTCGCTGGACCACGTCCACAATCTCCCGGAACACGTCGTCCGGCACCTCCCACGGAAGGGTTCGCCGCTCCACCCCGAGGCGGCACTCGACCGCGTACGTGGAGATGCCGCTGCCACCCTGTATCACCGCGCTGTGCAGCGAGGCCGCGCTCAGCCGGGGACTCGTGCGCGTCCTGAGCACGGTGCGGTCAAACACGTCAAGCGCCGCGATCACGGGTCCCATCTTCGCGATGGCGCTGACGCCCACTTCCCACTGGCTTCCGTGCGCCTGCCGGCCGCGCGTCACCACCTCGATCCACTGAAACCCCTTGTGAACGGGCACCACCGCCAGTTCGCTCGGCTCCGTGATGATGCAGGCCGTGCCCTCCGGGTGGCGGGCGATGTAGTGGTCGGCGCCGAGGCTCCGGTATTCCTCATCCACCAGGAGCGCCAGGCGCACCCGACCGTCCAGCTCTCCCCGGCGCTGGAGAAGCGCCGCCGCCTCCATGA
>JBMFXK010000049.1:0-10450 GCA_049964315.1 Clostridia bacterium
GATGGAGAATCCCGACACCCGGGACGCCTCAGCTATTTAGGAAACCCTGTACTAGACAGGGCCAATCTGTTCCGGCGTAGGATGGCCAAGGGACGAAGGACGCCGTCGACCAGGGGTGATCCTCGTCGCGTGGGGCGGTGAACGAGTGCGATCAGTGGAGCGTCTGGCTGCTGATGCGAGCCAGGTTCCGCCCGAGACGTCGGCGCTGTAGCAAAATTGTTTTCGGCACACCCCTTGACAGGCCTCGTGGGGATTTTAGTATAAAGCGACAAGCACTTTTGCGTAACGATTACAGCGTTGAACAAAGTGATTGGGGGGTCACAGACCCTGGTGGCTTGTCTTGACTGGTGGATCTGAGCGGGGCGGGAACGCCTCTTGGGTCCGGCAAGCGACCGGCGCCAGCGGGTCCCGGAATGACGCCGATGGGTGTCCATCACGTCGTATCCAGCGCCCGGACGGTCCCGGAAGCGCACCGGCCACAGCGAGCGGCGCCAGCCGACCTGCAAAACCAGTCCTGTGTGCAAAAGCCTCGTCCCGCGAGGGGGGAGGTCGGCGGATGCCCCGCAAGCCATCGGACGGCTCTCGTGCGAAGTCCTGAGCACAGGACGTCTGCTTTAGACGGACCGCGTGGAGACGCGCGGCGACGATACGGCTGGTGCAAGCCCCTGTCTCGTTGGCAGCCCGGCCCATTCTGCGGAATGGTCACCGGGATGGGGAGACCCACGGGCACCGCGAGGGCCCCGCACGAACCGACGCCGGCGCTGTTGGCCGTGAGCAACAGCCGGCTCCATCCTCATAACGGCCAGCTCTTCGCCCGGGTCCGCCGGATCCGAAGAGACACCTTTGCGGACACCTCGAGTCGTTGCTCGCGAGGCGAGCGCGGCGAAGCCGTGGGGGCGAAGCCGGAACCTTAGCCGGTGGGGCACCACGCTGTCCGAGACCTTCCTCTTCTCCCGCCCTGGGCGGAGCCCTGCCACGACCCTGTGACCGATGCAACCCCTCGAGTTGTTTGATTCCCCAGGTCCGCGACGCCACGCGGTCTCGGGTGTTGCTGGCTGTGACATCCAGATTACCACGCCGCGGGATGCGCGGAGGACCGAGGCGTGGGGGGGCTCGGTTCACGATGGTCCGCAACGGCGCAACGGCGCTGGGATGTGCGGGTGACTCGGGCGCCGGGGGTCCCGAGCCAAGTTTTGTGGTTTTTGGTCAGGACACGACAGGGGGTGGGCCGGATGATGGACATCGACGCCGGTGGGCCGGCCGCGCCCGACGACCTGCGGGCCGGCTGCCGGGCGCTGTTTGTGGATCGGCAAGGGGACACGCTGGTGCTTCACATCCGGCACGCCTACCAGCGCAGTCAGCGGGATCGGGTCGTGGGGGTGCTGGAAACCGTGGGCCGCTTCGGCGGCGCGTGGCGCACCCCGCGCGGCTATCGGCTGTATTTCGCCTGGGTGGACTGGTGGGATGGCACCGTCGTGACCGACGATGCGGCGGTGACCCGGGGGTTGTCGCTGCTGCACCGGGATCTGGTCGCAGCGGTCGGGTAACCCCCGGTTTCACGCCCCATCGTATGGACTGAGGCCACCCCGCGCTTTAGGCGTGGGGTGGCCTCGTCGTGTCTCCGACGGGTTTTCTCACGCAGGGAGGACGGGACCATGGCAGGCGTTTCGCGGCATCCCCTAGCCCGTGCCATTGGCCAGGCGGGCTATTACGTGACCCGTGCCGGCGGTTGGGTCACGGTCGCCGGCCACGGCGCGATCCACCACTTTCACGGCTGGCGGGCCGTGCCGTGGGGATCGGCCTGGCGGGCGTCGTTGAGCGTTCGGGCGCCCGGGTGGGCGTTCGCCTTGTGGACGCCGCTCGGCGATATCGCTGGGCAGGAGGCCAGATATGGTGGGGGACTGGAGGGGTGCGTCGCCCTGCTGACAGCCGCCGTGGCGTTCGAGGCGCCGGACCTGATCCTGGTGTGCGACGACGCGCGGGTCGTCCGCCGGGCGATGGGGGCCCTGGCCGAGGCGGACTCGTCGCTGTGGCCACCCTCCTTGCGCCGCCGGATCCTCGTCCGTCGGGTGTCGGTGGTGAACCGTGTCTTGCCTGGCGAGGATCCGGCCGCAGTGGCCGTGCGTGCTCTTCCGCCGCGATCCGCTCCGGTGTTCGACCCGGCTCGGGTGACGGGAGACGGCCGGCGCCGGGTGGCTCATGGCACCCACGATTATGTCCTCGACCTGGGGCGCGGCACGTGTTCGTGCCCGGCCTTTCGGTATGGGCGCCGGCCTTGCAAACATTTTCGGGCCGCCCTTTCGGGGACGGCCTGATGCCCAGGATAGGAGAACACGATGGCGCACTCGCGGGCTGACACGATAGGCGAGCAACTGGGGCGCTGGCTGGTGGACCACCGTGCCGTACTGGCGACTCTCCATCCGGAGCTGTTGCAGACTTTGTGGGGATTGACCGTTCACGCGGATGCTTCCGGGTGCGTGACGCTTGCTCAGTCCGCATTGGCGAACGAGCTGGGCATCAGCCGGAACGCGGTGGCGGCACGGCTTGCACGTCTCTTGGCGTTTCGGTGGAACGGCCAGGCGCTGGTCGAGCGCGGGACGTCGGATGCGTTTCATGTTCCGGTGTATCGGGTGGTGGTGCCCGGTGAGCTGGTGCCCAGTGCACAGGTGCCTAGTCCACTGGTGCCCCGTGCACAGGTGCCCAGTGTACTTGGCACGGACGAAACGGCGGTGTTAAGCGGTTTTTTGGCTCCCGAGTCTGCTGCACCACTCCCCGAGGTTTCCTCCCCCCAGACCCCTCTCCTTCCTCACCCCTCTCTTATGGAGCAGGCTGTTTTAGATCTTAAAGAGTCATCGTTACCGGCTTCCGCTTCAGGCAATTCCGGATCGGATCCGGATCCGAACCCACTCAGACGATCAACCCTTACTCGGGCGCGCACACGCGATGACCCCACTTCCTCCCGCGCGGAGAACGCCAGATCGGCGCGCGCCCGCGCGCGTGCGAAGCCGGCGCCGGACCCGGCGGTCAAGCGCCTCTTGCTCCGACACCAAGCGCTCTATCAGGCCAAAACCGGGGCGGCGTTCCCGGTGGCGTGGGGGCGGGACGGGAAGCTGGTGAAGCAGCTCCTAGCCGCCTACGACGAGGCCACGGTGGAGCGGCTGCAGGACGCCTTCTTCGCCCAGCCGCTCGACAGTGTGGCGGGCCGGAAGGGATATACCATCCCGGGGTTCTTCACGGAGGCACCGGCGCTGGCGGCACGAGCCGCCCGGGGCGATGCCCTGACGCCGGAGCAGGTCCAGCGGCGGGCGAGTTTGGAGTTTCTGGGATGCGAGGCGGCTACCGCCCTCGCGTTGGTGACCGAGGTGCCGCTGGACCAGATTGACCGCCAGCTGGCGGCCTGGCCCTGGCGTACCGGCATTCGCCGGCCGGCGGCGGCGTTGCCGCGCGCGATCCGCGAGGACTGGCCGGTGCCGGAGGCCGATCCGGGCTGGGCGCCGCTGCGGCCCCCGGCCGATGAACCGGTGGAGGCCATCGTGACGGGGGCCGTATCCGGGCGCGACCCGGTCCTCCGGGCGCTGGGCGACGTGACGCGGGATCTCTGGCCCGTGGAGGCGCCCTAACGGCCCGGGAGGGCGTTCGGGAAAGGGGCGGGCGCATGGGCGATCCGGCGCGATTGGAGACCACCGCGGAGGCGGCTACCCTGGCGGCGGTGTTGAGCGATCCGGCGTTCCGGGCGGAAGTGCTGGCCTTGCCGGCGGACCTGTTCGGGTCCCCGGTCCTGCGGGCGCTCCGGCAGGCGGTCGAGACCTTGGCGCAGCGGGGCGAAGCCGTCGATGCCGTGACGGTGGGACGGGCGGCCGCCGACGCGGGCCTCGCGCATGCGGCCGCAGCGTTAGCGGCGCTTCCGGCTCCCGCCACCCACTATCTGCCCCTCTTGCACCGGGCGCGCCAGGAACGCGCGGCGCTGACGATTGGGCGCCACCTGCTGCAGCCAGACCGGGATCCGGCCGAGCGCTTGCAGCAAGCCGCCGAAAGCGCGTGGGCGGCGCTCGGATCGGGGGGCGTCCCGACGGTGTCGGTGGCGGAAGCGGGTCGGGCGGCCTGGGCGGCCAGTCAGACGGGTCCCGCCGCCTGGCTCCAGACGGGCATTGGGGACCTGGACACCGCCCTGCGCACGCTTGGACCCGGTGAACTCCTCACGATGGGCGGGCGACCCGGGGATGGGAAAAGCGGTCTCTTGGCGCAGATGGCCACCATGACGGCGGCCACGGGGCGTGGGGTGCTGGTGGCCTCGTTGGAAATGAGCGCCACGGCCGTGGGCCGCCGGATGCTGGCGCAGGTGGCGGATGTGGACCACGCGGCGCTCGGGGACGGCCGGCTCGACAGCGCGGAGCGCGCGCGGGTGGCCGATGCCTTGGCCACCTTCCAGGGGTGGCCGCTGACGTTGGCGGATCAGCCTCGCCTGACGCCTGCGCAACTGCGGGGTCTGGTCCTCCGCGCCCAGCGGGAACGGGGCTGTGACGTGGTGTGTGTGGCCTATCTCCAGCTTATGGCCCCGCCCGATCACCTGAACCTGAAGCGCGAATACGACCGGGTGACGTTCGTGTCGGACGCGCTCCGGACATTGGCCCGCGAGACCCACACCTTGGTGGTGGCGGCGGCGCAGCTCCGGCGTCCGGATCGGGAGCACGCGACACCGCGCCCGACGCTGGAGGATCTGCGCAACAGCGGCGCCATCGAACAGGACAGCGACGCGGTGCTGTTGATTCATCACGACCGGCCGGGGTGGGCGGATCTGGGCCTCGCCAAGCATCGCAATGGCCCGACCGGTGCGGTGACCGTGCGGTGGGTGGGGAGCCGGATGCGCTTTGATGCGGTCGAGGCCATGTGAGAGGGGACGATGTTCGTGACGGGAGTGAATCCGCGATCCGAACGCACGGCGGCGGTGGTGCTGCCCGATTGGCTGGATGCGAAGGCGGACGTGGTGCGGGCCTGGGTGCCGGGGCAGGTGCTGTCCTGCCAGGTCTGCCAGACGCCCGATTGGGTGTGGGGCGAGTTCCGGCGGGCGGACGCCGACGCTCCGCGCGTGGCGGTGGAGAGCTTCTGCTTCCGCCACCTGCCGACGGACTGGTATACGGGTCGGGACGGGCCAGCGCGATTTGACGAGCGGGTGGTTGGGGGACGACTTGAAGGACCGTCAGCCACCATCGACGACGTGACGAGGTTTTAGAGCTCGACTGACCCGGGCCAGGATCGTGTCTGGACCGGACTTCCGACCGTGCGTGGGCGCCCAGGCGACACCCGGCATTAACGCACCAGACGAATCCGACAGCCGCCAAAGCGGCCGGGGCACGCTGGGATCCGGCGGAACAGCTGTGGTACGTTCTGGACCCCGCCTCGCCGGCGGTCGCCCGCTGGCCGCTCTCCACATCCTGAGGGAAGTCCTTCCCGCGTGCGCGGGGGTTATCGTTGCCACCGCCAAGCTTCGGCGCCGTACCCGGTGGCCTCCCCGCGTACGTGGGGGTTATCGCGAGACCATGAGCGGGGCGGAGGAAGCGCCAGCGTCCTCCCCGCGCCCGCGGGGGTTATCGCTATGGGACCTGCTCAAAATCGAGTTGCGAGCGGTCGTCCCCGCGCCCGCGGGGGTTATCGCGTCGGCATCGGTCAGAGCGCCTGAGGCGGTGCGTCGTCCCCGCGCCCGCGGGGGTTATCGATAGGGCGTACCGGGCTGGGGCTGGCCAGTCGTGTCGTCCCCACGCGCGTGGGGGTTATCGGCAGCTCACGGGTCAGGACCCTGTGCATGTGGAGTTTTCCCCACGCGTGTGGGGGTTATCGCGTATAACAGGAACGGCGGGCGCCCTACGGTTGTCCCCACGCGTGTGGGGGTTATCAAGGAGTGTGATGGCCCTGGCGCAGGAGTCGCTGGCCGGTGTGATCGAGCGGGTCACCTTTCACCAACCCGACTCGGGCTTCTGCGTCCTCCAACTCAAAGCGCCGGGTCACAAGGACCTGGTGGCGGTCGTGGGCCACGCCTCTACGGTGACGCCCGGCGAATACGTCGAGGGCACGGGTCAGTGGGTGATCGATCGCGAGTACGGCCGGCAGTTCCGCGCTGACACCTTGCGCCTGTCGGCGCCCACCACGCCCGCGGGCATCGAAAAGTACCTCGGCTCGGGCCTGGTCAAGGGCATCGGTCCCGTGTACGCCCACCGCCTGGTCGCCCAATTTGGGGCCGAGGTGTTGACCATCATAGAGTCGGACCCCGACCGTCTCCAACAGGTGGCGGGGATCGGGCCGGGGCGGTCCCGGCGGATCCTGCAAGGCTGGCACGAGCAAAAGACGATTCGAGCGGTCATGGTGTTTCTTCACAGCCACGGGGTGTCCACGGCGCAGGCGGTGCGGATCGCCAAGCAGTACGGCGACGCGGCGATTGACCGGGTGCAAGAAAACCCGTACCGCCTCACCCGTGACATTCGCGGCATCGGCTTCAAAAGCGCCGACAAGATTGCGGCCCACCTCGGGATGACGCCCACGGACCCCCGGCGCGTGCGGGCGGGCGTGAGTTTCGCACTGCTGGAAGCCACCGGCCAGGGCCACTGTGGCCTCCCGGTGGACGACTTGGTGCGCGAGACGGTGCGTCTGCTGGACGTGCCCGCGGACTTGGTGCGGGACGCCATTGCCTACGAGCAGGCGCAAGGTACCGTCGTGCCCCACACGATTGGGGACCGCGACTGTGTGTTCCTCGCGGGCTTGGCCCACGCGGAACAGGCGGTGGCCGCCCGCCTCCAGGCGCTGGCGATTGGGGCGCCCCCGTGGCCCGCCTTTCCGGTGGATTCGGCGGTGACGCAGGCCGAAGCCCGGTTTGGGTTGACGCTGGCCCCGAGCCAGCGCGCGGCGGTGCGCGACGCGCTCACCCACAAGCTCACGGTGATCACCGGCGGACCCGGGGTGGGCAAAACCACGTTGGTGCGGACCCTTCTCGCGATTCTCGCCGCCCACGGGGTGCGGCCGGTCCTCTGCGCGCCGACGGGGCGTGCCGCCAAGCGACTGAGTGACACCTCGGGCCATCCCGCCCAGACGATCCACCGGCTCTTGGGGGCACAGCCCGGGCGCGGCTTTGCCCACGACGAAGACGACCCGCTAGTGGCGGATCTGGTGGTGGTCGACGAGTGCTCGATGATCGACGTCACCCTGATGCACCACCTGCTCCGGGCGATTCCGCCCCAGGCCGGCGTGCTGTTGGTCGGAGATGCCGACCAACTGCCGTCGGTGGGGCCGGGCCAGGTCTTTCGCGACATCCTCACGGCGGGCACCGTGCCCATCGTGCGGCTCACGGAGGTGTTTCGCCAGGCGGCCCACAGTCGCATCGTCGTCAATGCCCACCGCATTAATCGGGGCGAGCTGCCGACCTGGGACCGGTCGGGTGGCCCCCATCAGGACTTCTACTTTGTCGAAGCGACGGAGCCGGCCGACGCGGCCGACAAGATTGTGCGCCTCGTGACCGAGCGGATCCCCCACAGCTTTGGTCTGGACCCGATCCGCGATGTGCAGGTGCTCTGTCCCATGAATCGCGGGGACGTGGGCGCCCGCCACTTGAACGAGCGGCTGCAGCAGGTGTTGAACCCGCCCGGCCCCGCCGCCGTGGATCGCTTTGGGTGGCACTTCGGTCCGGGCGACAAAGTGATGCAGACGGTGAACGACTATGACAAAGATGTGTTCAACGGCGACATCGGGCGGATTACGGCCGTGCGCGCTGACGACCAGGAACTCACGATTCGGTTTGATGACCGCGACGTGCTGTACGACTTTGCGGACCTGGATGCGCTGGTGCCCGCGTACGCCACCACCATCCACAAGGCGCAAGGGTCCGAGTATCCCGCCGTGGTCATTCCGGTCACCACGCAGCACTACGTCATGCTGCAGCGCCCGCTGCTGTACACGGCCGTCACGCGCGGCCAACGGCTGGTGGTGCTGGTGGGCCAGGCCAAGGCCCTGGCCCTAGCGGTCCGCACCCAAGCGACGGGGCGGCGCTGGTCCAAACTCGCTGAATGGCTGGCGGGGGGTGTCCGCGCCTAGCCGCGTGGTCGGGCCGAGGGTCACCGACACAGGCCCACCGGGTTCAGCGATTCGTGGCTCCTAGCGCGACGCCGTGTTTCCAAGAGCCGCAGGGAAGCCGCCGGATGTCCGGCGGCTTTTTGGTGTCGGGGGATAGGTAGAAGGGGGATGGCCCATGCCGTCGATGATGGATCCGCGCCGGCTGCAGCCGCATCCAGCGAACACGGTGTTGCCTGAACTGGATTCCGAGACCTACGAAGCGCTGAAGGCCGACATCGCGGAGCACGGCATTCAGGTGGCCGTGATGATCACACCGACCTTCACGATTATTGCCGGCCATCACCGGGTGCGGGCCGCCGTCGAACTGGGCCTGGAGGCCGTGCCGGTCGCCGTGCATGACGTGGACGACACGGAGGCCGAACGGTTACTGATCGCCGACAACCTGCTGCGGCGGCAGATTACCGACCCGATGGCGAAGGCGCGGCTCATTCGGCGGTTCAAGGAACTTCACGAGATCCGCCAAGGCGCGCGCACGGATCTTGTTCGTGAAACTGTTCACAAAACTTCGGCACTCAGTGCCGAAGTAGCGGCTGGCGTTGGCCTGAAGGACCGACAAGCTCGCAATTTGTACAACCTCACCAAGCTGATTCCCGAACTCCAAGCCTTGGTGAGTGAGAAGAGGCTGAGTGTGGTGGCCGGCGCGGCTTTGGCCAGCCTGTCCGCTGAAGACCAACGCGCACTGTGGGACGCGCTGGGGACGGCGGTCGCCGAGCTGAAGGCAGCCGACGTTCGGGACGCCTGGCAACCCGACCCGGAACTCGCCCGGTTGCAGGCCCGTCTGGCGGCCCTGCAGGCGGACTACGACGCGGCCGAGGCCGCACGCGACGCGGCCGAGGAGCAAGCGCGCCATCTCGCTCAAGCCGACCAAGGGCCCGAGGCTTACCGGGATCTGACCGAGCAGTTAGCCGAGACCCAACGAGCGCGCGCGGAAGCCGAAAGCCGGACGCGCCAGCTGAAGCAGCGCATCACTCAACTGGAAAAAGCGACGACGCCCCGGGTTGTGGAGCGGCTGGTGGAAAAGGTGGTGGCCGATCCCCAACAGACCAAGATGTTAGCCGAGGCGCGCCGCCAATTGGCGGCGGTCGAAGCCGATCGAGATGCGCTGGCTACTCAAGCGGCGGCGGCGCGGGCGGACGACAGCCTGGATCGCCGGCGGGCGGATCTCCAGCGGGAAATCACCCGCTTGGAGCGGGAGCTAGGCGCCAAGCGGACGGGCCTGGAGTTCATGGCGGTGGGCCGGCGTCTCGCGCAGGCGCTCGATCGCGACTGGGCCACACTGCAGGGCCTCGTGACCGGCGAGTTGGACGGGGTGTTCTGGCCGGAAGTGATGGCGTGGTCCGAACGCTTTCGGCAGGTGGCTGCCTGGCTGGATCACGTAGCGCAGCAACCCCAGGCCGCCCGGGTGATCGATATTGACACCCGGCGTGTGGAGTGACGCTGCCACAGAGACGGAAACCAGGGGGGTCCTTTGGGATGACGGATAACACAGGGGTGTCGATGGAACTAGCTTTGTCAGCGTTCGACGCTCCGGTCGAAAGCCTTCGGGATGAGTATGAAGCGGCGGCGGCCATGGCCGATACCCATGTGGCGACGGCATCTCAGCTGCGGGCGCTCACGGCGCAAAGTCTGAACCTCTTGCGGCGCATCGAATGGAGCGAGCAGCGCTTGTTGCAGGTGCAACATCAGGCGCAGGAGCTTGTCAATACCTACCCGATTGCCAACCGGCCCGAGTTTGATGAGTTGCACGACGAGATGGCTAAGTGTGTTGAGCGATGGTGCACTGATCGTCCGACGTTGGGCCGGCGGAGTGCATGGCAGCGTGTGACGAATGCGGTGAAGCGCGAGTTTCGTTACGTGTTGCGTCCACCCGAGAACCCAGGAAGACCGTCGCGGCTTCCGATGCCCAAGGAGGTTGGGCACTTGCGACTACAAAACCTGCCGTTGGCGCGTTACCAGGAGGCCATCGCGTTTTTGAAGGCCCTTCCCACCCCCGGCGCTACTCACTTGTCGCCGGTTCGGGTGGATTCCGCAAACGAGGTGCCGGAACGGGCGTGGGGGCTGGCGGAGGGCGAAGGGCTCCGGCGTGTGCGCCAGACGTGCGGGTTGTCCGTGCGGGAGCTGGCCGATCGGATCTTTTTTGCCTCTAACACGATCTATCACTGGGAGGCAGGTCGTTGCGCCCCATCGGCGGACGCGTGGGCGCGGCTTCCGGCGGCCTTTGGCATCGCTCCAGAAACGCTAGCGCGGTGGTGCGGAGGATTTCATGGGCGGTCTTGAGGGTCGGACGGCTGCGGTGGCGTCCCTGCGGGCGGCGGGGGCAACCTTGCGGCAGGCG
>JBMFXK010000050.1:0-10432 GCA_049964315.1 Clostridia bacterium
CCAGGTGCACAGATGGGCGGGGATCGGCGAGGTTCTCGGCCTCGTACTGGAAGAGCTGGGCGAGCAGGACAGGCTCTGCTGCCCGCACGGGGCGCACGGCCGCCAGGACCGGTCCCAGTGCAAGCTCCGGCGCCGATCCCAGCAGGTCAAAGAAGGCTCGCGCTGCTGAGGGTGGGACCGGCGGCCGCACGACCTCGGACAGCATCTTCAGCCATGCTGACTGTGCTGCATCCTGCAACACCAGCTCCGGTGCGGCTTCGGTGGCCCACGTGAGCAGCGCGTCAACCCGGGCGTCCGGACGAGCGCGGTTGACCGCTTCCTCCGGCCCCAGGGTCAGGGCGTCAATCGCCCTCTGCTCCATCTCATGCCAGGGAAATTCGTCGCCTCCCGCCCAGGCCAGCATCGCCTGGGCGGCGTCTCCGGGGCGGGCGGCCAGGCGCCGGAAGCGTCCCGGCTCTTCCGCGTATGCAATCACGAGCGCCCCGACGTGCGCGCATGGCTGACGGCGATTGCACGAGCACGTCACCCGAAGCCCTGCCGGATCCGGATGGGCCCGCGGCACCCGCTCCGCCCGCCAGCCTTCCACCCGCGCCAGAAGAGTCCGATTCACGATGAAGCGGTGGGTGAGACGCTCGGCGCGGAGGTAGTCGCGGGCAGGCTCGCGGCGGTCTTCTGGAAGACTGGTCCAGGCATCGACCGGCGTATAATGAGGCATGGGTAGAACAAGGAGAGGGAGGGATGGCCACACGTCTCTCACCTCCGTCGCCCTATCTTTTCCCAAAAGGAGCGTGACACCCATCAGCATTCGATGCACAGTCTGCGGGAGCACGCACGAGGTGCGCAAGTGGGAAGGCGAGTACGAACAGGCCCGGGATGCCCACCTCGAAACCTATATCTGTGATACGTGTCAGGCTCGCATCCAGCAAGAGGCCCAACGCAATACGTTTCCCCATTAAGAGCAATACTGTATAGGCTTAAGGCCCGAAGCGTTGGTGCTTCGGGCCTGTGATATGCTGTCGGCAAGACGCGGAGGGGATGCTGGGTGCGCGGGATCCGCGGGGCAGCGACCGTGGACGACAATTCGCGAGAATCGATACTCACCACGACCCGGGAGCTTCTGCACGAAATGCAATCCAGAAATGCGATCCAGTCCGAGGACCTGGCCGCCGTGCTGTTCAGCCTCACCGACGACCTCGATGCGGCCTTTCCCGCCGAGGCAGCCCGTCAGCTCGGCTGGGTGAACGTGCCGCTGATGTGCTTCCAGGAGGTGCGGGTCCCGGGCGCATTGGAACGGGTGGTGCGTGTTTTGATGCTGTGGAACAGCGACGTTCCCCAGCCCGCCGTGCACCACGTCTACCAGGGGGCGGCGGCGGTTCTGCGAGCTGACCTGACCGGACACCAGCAGAGTCCATGGGGTTGAAAGCCATTCGCATCGCGGTTGACGGCCCCGCCGGCGCTGGCAAGAGCACCGTGGCGCGCGCGGTGGCCCGACGCCTTCACTACCACTACATCGATACCGGGGCCATGTACCGCGCCCTGGCGTGGCGGGCATTGAACGCCGGTGTGGATCTGCGCGACGAGCAGGCTGTCACGCACCTGCTTGAGCAGATGGACCTCGGAGTCGTGCAGGGGCCGGATCAGAAGACCCGCGTGCTGGTGGATGGAGAAGACGTATCGGAGCGCATTCGCACCCCGGAGGTCCATGCCAGCGTGTCCCTGGTCGCGGGCTATTCCGGCGTGCGGGCAGCGATGACCCGGCGGCAGCGCGAACTGGCCCAGGATGGGGGGGTGGTGATGGACGGCCGCGACATCGGGACCCATGTTCTCCCCGATGCCGAGGTCAAGGTGTTCCTCACCGCGACGCTCGAGGTGCGGGTGGCACGCCGGCAGGCCGAGCTGCGCGCCCAGGGGTATGACATGTCCGCCGACCGTCTGCGGGAGGACATCGAAAAGCGGGACCGTCTCGATATGGAGCGCGCCGTCGCCCCGCTCCGCGAGGCACGCGATGCGTTGCACATTGACACGTCGGATCTCCCGGTGGATGCGGTGGTGGAGCGGATCTTGGATGCTGCCGCCGTTGCCGCGTCGGGGCGGCCATCCTGACATGGGATCCCGCTGGCTTTACTGTTTCACCTACTGGTTGGCGCGGCTCGTGTTCTTTTCGTACTATGGCCTGAGCTATCGCGGGTTTGGGCACCTGCCCCCCGGCCCGTCGATCGTGGTCTGCAACCACATCCGGGCCATGGACCCACCGGTTCTGGCCTCGCTGCTGCCTCGGCCGGCCTGGTTCATGACCAAGGTGGAGCTGTTTCAATACTGGGGGCTATCGCCGCTGATCCGCGCCCTGCACGCGTATCCTGTGAAGCGCGGGCGGCCGGACCGGAAGGCTCTGACCCACACCTTGCGAATCCTAAAGGCAGGAGGCATTGTCCTCATCTTCCCGGAAGGGCACCGGAGCGAGACAGGGGAACTGCAGGCGCCCCGCCGTGGCGTCGCGGTGCTGGCGCGGTCGTCCGGGGTCCCGGTCGTACCGGTCGGGGTCGTGGGTCCGTATGGATTTCGCAAACCCGTCACCTTCTCGATGGGGGAACCGTTTTACATAGGGCCGGACGAGAATGCGGCCGAGGCGTCTAGGCGGATCATGCGGGAGATTGCGGCCCAGGTGGCGGTAATCCGGGCCGAGAGGGGTCTGGCTCCATTAGGCTCGAAGGTATAAAATTGGGAACACCGTCCCCGAGACGGTTTGTTGGCGGCATTGTGGGAGGTCTTTGATGGAAGAGCCAATCGACAAGCATTCTCAGCCTGACCAGTCTGAAAACGCCCAGGACCCGCGTGAGCAGGACATCCTGGAGCAGTCCATGGGCATGGGCGCCGTGGAGGACGTACGCCCTGGCCAGGTTGTCACAGGCACCGTGGTGCAAGTGTCTGGAGACAGCGTGCTGGTCGACGTCGGCGCCAAGTCCGAGGGAATCATTCACCTGCACGACCTGAGCCACCGTCGCGTCGAGCGCGCAGACGAAGTGGTCAAGCTGGGCGACACCATATCCGTCTACGTCCTCGGCTGGGAAGGCGAGGAGGGCATGCTGCGGCTGTCCAAGCGCCGCGCCGACGAGGTGGAGGCCTGGAAACGTCTCGAAGCGGTCATGGAGAACGGTGAGGTCATCGAGGCGGAAGTCACCGAAGTGGTGCGGGGCGGCCTGGTGGTTGACGTGGGGCTCAGGGGATTTGTGCCGTCCTCCCACGTGGCACGCGGCTACATCAACGATTTAAAGCCATTTTTGGGCCAGACCCTCCGGCTTCGGGTGATCGAACTGGATCGCTCGAAGCGCAGGGCAATCCTGTCCCGCAAGGTGGTCCTGGAAGAAGAGTCCAAGACGCTGCGCGAGACGCTGTGGGCGGAGATCGAAGAGGGCCAGGTCCGGGACGGTACGGTCAAGAGCCTGACCGATTTCGGCGCCTTCATCGACCTGGGTGGCGTCGACGGGCTGTTGCACATCTCCGAAATGTCCTGGGGACGCATCCAGCACCCCTCGGAGATTTTGGAAGAGGGCAAGCCCATCAAGGTCAAAGTCTTGCGGCTGGATCGTGAGAAGGAGAAGATCTCGCTCGGTCTGCGTCAGGTCATGCCGAATCCCTGGGAGACGGTGGCCGAACGTTACCTGGAAGGCGAGATTTATCCCGGCAAGGTGGTGCGACTGGCCGCCTTTGGGGCGTTCGTCGAGCTGGAACCCGGGGTTGACGGCCTCGTGCATGTCTCTCAGCTGGCGGATCACCGGATCGCCACGCCAGGGGAGGCCGTGCAGGTCGGGGACCTCATTCAGGTCAAGGTGCTTTATGTGGACGCGGAAGCCAAGCGCATTTCACTCTCGAAGCGGGAGGCCGACGAAGCCATCGCGGCCGGCGGCTCCGCCAGTGCCGGAGAGGGCGAAGGGTTCACGGTAGGAGAGCACCTCGCCGCGTACCATGCGGGCAACTGGGAAGAGGACGACCACTAAGGTTAAAAAATGCCGCGCCCCCGGGGCCACCGCCCCCGGGGCGTTTTGCATGCACGCTTCAACGCTCGCAGGATCGCGGACAGCGCCCCCGAACAGAAAACGGGGAGGCAGATCATGAGCGCACAACTTCTCGAGCAGATTTCGGCGATCGAGCAGGCACTGCACCGGCTGCGCCACCATCATCGCGTCCCCGGAGCCGCTCTGGCCATCCGGCAGGGCGATGCCGTGGTGGAGCTGGCGTCCGGTGTGACCAGTGTCAACACCAGGGTCGACGTCACGCCGGAAACCCTGTTTCAGATCGGGTCCAACACCAAGGTGTATACCACGACGTTGATGATGCAGCTGGTGGAAGAAGGTCGCGTGCACCTTGACACCCCGGTCCGTGAGTACCTGCCCGACTTCCGGCTGAAGGATCCGGAGGCAGCGGGATTGGTCACCGTCGGGCAGCTTTTGAATCACACCAGCGGGATTGAAGGGGACCATTTCGCGCCGTTTGGACCCGGCGAGGACTCGATTCAGCGTTATGTGGCCTCGCTGGCGGACATCGGCCAGATCCATGCGCCGGGAGAACGGTTCTCTTACTGCAACGCCGCCTTCGTCGTGGCCGGCCGTATCCTTGAGGTGGTGACCGGCAAGCCGTTTCACGCGGTGTTTGACGAACGCATCCGCAAGCCGCTCAATCTCCGCTCCACCTCGGTTCTGATCGAGGAGATGATTGGGTTTCGCTACGCGGTCGGACATTACCTGGACGATTCCGGCACACCGCGTGCCGTAAACCAGATCATGATGGACCGCTCCGCTGCACCGGCCGGGAGCATCACCTCCGCCACCGCCGCCGACGTCGTCCGCTTCGTGCAGATGCACTTGGACCGTGGACGGGCTCCGGACGGGGTGCGGGTCCTCTCCGAACACTCCGTCGCCCTCATGCAGACACCGACCGTGACGAGGCCGGCGTCACCTGGCGGTCACGGTGCGCAGGGGCTTGGCTGGCGGATCGACGAATGGGACGGCCACCGGGTCATCGGCCACGGAGGCGGCACCAACGGTCAGTTGTCGTTCCTGGACGTCCTTCCCGACGACGGCCTCACGGTCGTGCTGCTCACCAACTCGGGAAGCGGCGGTCTCTTGTGGCGCGATCTGGGCACTTACATTTTCGACACCCTGGCGGGGGTGCATATGCCGGGTCCGGAACGACCCACCACCACGCGCTCCGACATTGCCCTGACCAAATATGAAGGAACCTTCGAGCGCCTGTCCCAGCGGGTGGAGATTCGAGCCGGAGACGGGATTCTTCACGCTACGATGGTGCCGACCGGGCCGCTGGCCGAGGCATTTGATCAGGATTCAGATGTCTGGCGACTCGTTCCCCTGGACCAGGAACGGTTCTACTTCAGCCTGCAGGGTGGGGACGAAGGTGTGGTCACGTTCTCCGACTTCGATGATGAGGGCCGCCCGACCACCCTCTTTTCGGGGAGGCTGGCACGTCGCGTAACCGCCTGAGGGCATACGGTCCCCGTCCCTGACAGACGCTACCGTGAGCGTCTGTCAGGAGGGTGGCCGTGGGACTCTGGTGGGCGGAGGCCGCCTTGATGGCGGCCTGGTGGTTAATGTGGGGCGGCTTTGGTGAGGCAGCCCTGGCTCAGTGGGGTATCGGTCGGATCCCCGCGCTGGTCGGCCTGGCGATCCTGTGGGCCGCCGGCTGGGTCCACGTGCTTCCGGGCCCTGGGTGGGGGTCCGTCGACCTGGGCCTGGTCGTTCTCTCGGTGCTGGGTGCGGGTCTCACCGTCTTGTCCGGTCGGAAGAACTGGACGGTGTCGTGGGTCGTGCTCGGGGCGCTCGCCGTCGCCATCCGCAGCTTCGCACCCATCAACCCCGCTCACCAGACCTTCGTGCCGTGGCTTGGCGGAGAGGCGGCGGCGCTTGGCCTGCTGGCCGGGGCGGTCGCCGCCGATCCGGTGGGAGCCGGTGCCGTGGCCGCGGCGGCCGGCGGTCTCTCCAGTCTGCTCCGCATATGGCTTCATCCCAATCCGGCCGCACTCGCATCGCCCGACTGGCTGTACTCTGTCTTGGCGGTCCTGATCGCTTGGGCGACCGCCTGGGTGGTGCGGTTTCCGCGGCCCGCGGCGCGCGCTTAAACGTCCTGCCGCTATCGGCTAGACTAAAGGCCGGTGCAGGGAGGAATGGGATCATGGCGACCGTGGCGCTCGTGGGACGCCCCAACGTGGGCAAATCGGCTCTCTTTAATCGCCTGACCCAGACGCGTCGCGCCATCGTGCAGGATGAGCCGGGGGTAACGCGCGACCGCCTGTATGAATCCACCGACTGGAACGGGGTGGAGTTTACCCTGGTCGACACCGGCGGCCTATTTGAGGCGGCGGGCGACCAGATATTGAGCTATGTGCGCCGCCAGACCGAGATGGCCATTGCAGAGGCTGATGTGTTGTGCCTGGTGGTGGATGCCAGCCAGCCCATGACCGCCACCGACACCATGGTCGCCGGACTTCTGCGTCGAGCGCGCAAGCCGGTTCTGGTGGCGGCCAACAAGATAGAAGGCTCGCGCCTTCCAGACGTCGGCGAAGTGATGCGGCTCGGCTTGGGGGAGCCCATTGCGGTATCCGCGCTGCACGGTGAGGGCACGGGCGACCTGCTTGACGCCATCGTCGAGAAGCTGGGTGCGCGTGCGCTGCCGGCCTTCAGCGACGAGGAGACCGAGACGCCCGCGGAGCCGGCGGAAGGCCCCGTGCGACTCGCCCTGGCCGGCCGTCCGAACGTCGGGAAATCGTCCCTGCTCAACCTGCTCCTTGGTGAGGAGCGCTCTCTTGTGACTCCGATTGCCGGAACCACCCGCGATGTCGTCGACGCCCGTCTCGAGCGGCAGGGCCGCCAGTATCTGCTGCTCGACACGGCCGGTCTCCGCCGTCCGAACAAGATTGACGAAGAACTTGAGGAGCGCACGGTGGACCGGACACTGCAGGCGATCCGGCGGGCGGACGTCGTCCTGCTGCTGCTGGACCAGAACGAGCCGCTTACGCACCAGGACCTGCGCATCGCAGGGCAGATTCGCCGACGCGAGCGGGCGGTGGTCGTGCTCCCCAACAAGGCGGATCTGATCAAGGGGGCGCAAAAGCCGTTTCTGGACCAGGTTCAGGAAGAGCTGGACTTCCTCCGGTTTGCGCGCACGCTGCCTATCTCGGCGCTGACCGGCTGGCATACGGATCAGATTTGGAATCTCGTCGATGAAGCCTATGGCCACTTCACGGCCCGGATCCCCACCCGGAGTCTAAATCAGTTCCTGCGCGAGACCGTCGCGCTGACACCCCCGCCTACCCGGGGGACGCGCCAGTTGAAGGTGCTGTATGCGACGCAGGTGGGCGTGAGGCCGCCGCACATTGTCCTTTTTGTCAACGATCCGGAACTGGCGCACTTTTCGTGGATGCGCCACCTCGAAAACCGCATGCGCCGGCAGTGGGACTTCACGGGAACTCCCATCCGCTTCACGCTGCGCGCTCGAACTCAACGAAGCGAGGTGCGCCCAGAAACTCCCTGAGCGGGGACCATCCCCTCACACCCCACATATTGTCTAGCGAGCCCACATAGCATGACACCAAGGACAGGCGAGGACCGGCGCCGTTCTACACGCGTGGGGAGGGAAGAAGTCGGCATGGAGAAGTTTGACCTCTTCAAAGATCTGGCCGAACGCACCGGCGGAGACGTCTACATCGGCGTGGTGGGCCCGGTCCGGACCGGCAAGTCCACCTTTATCAAGCGGTTTATGGAACGGATGATACTGCCGGCCATCGAGGATGAGAATGACCGTGAGCGGGCCATCGATGCATTGCCGCAGAGCGGGGCCGGCCGCACTATCATGACGACAGAACCCAAGTTCATCCCCGACGAGGCTGTGGCCATTACACTGGACGACGCCATCACGTTCCGGGCGCGGCTCGTCGACTGCGTCGGGTACAACGTCGGCGGGGCACTTGGTTACGAGGACAGCCAGGGGCCGCGGATGGTGCTCACGCCCTGGTCGGAGGAGCCGATGCCGTTTGGCGCCGCCGCCGAGATCGGGACCGAAAAGGTGATCCAGGACCACTCCACCATCGGCCTCGTCGTGACCACGGACGGAAGCTTCGGGGATCTCCCGCGCGAGGCGTACACGGAGGCCGAGGAGCGCGTGGTGGGGGAGCTGAAGGAGCTGGGCAAGCCCTTTACGGTGGTGTTGAACACCCTGAATCCGACGGACGAGGCCACGCGCGCGATGGCAGAAGAACTGCAGGAGGCGTACGACGTGCCGGTGCTGCCCGTCAACTGTCTCGAACTTACCGCCCAGGACATCCAGCAGATCCTGGAACAGGTGCTGTATGAGTTTCCGATCACCGAACTCCACGTCGACCTGGAGGGGTTCGCGACCGCCCTGCCCAGCGGACACTGGCTTGAACGCCAGCTCCAGGAGGCCATCGAGCGCGCCCGCACCGGCGTGACCCGGGCTCGTGATGTGAAGACGGTGGTGGCCGACCTGAATGCCATGGAGGAAACCGGGGACGTCCGGCTCGCCGAAATGGATCTCGGCAGCGGATGGGCGTCCGTGCGGGTGGCCGCGCGCGACAATCTCTTTTACCGCGTGCTGGCGGAGATGGCCGACCGGCACGTGGCGGAATCTGCCGACATCCTGCGGCTGTGGCGCGAGTACGTCGCGGCCAAGGATTCCTGGGACCGGGTCAAGGATGCGGTGTACGAGGTGCGCACCTCCGGGTACGGTATGATCGCGCCAGAACTTGACGAGCTGGACCTGGCGGAACCGGAGATCATTCGGCGCGGAAACCAGTTCGGAGTCAAGCTCCGGGCGACCGCACCGTCTGTGCACATGATTCGCGCGGACATCGAAACCGAGATCACACCCATCATCGGCACCGAACGGCAGGCAGATGAACTGGTCCACTATCTGATGGAGCAGTTTGAGGACGACCCGACCAAACTCTGGGAAACCAATCTCTTCGGTAAATCGCTGCACGACCTGGTCCGTGAAGGCATCCAGGCCAAACTGTTTCGCATGCCCGACAACGCGCAGGAAAAACTGCAGGAGACGCTCCAACGCATCATCAACGAGGGATCCGGCGGGCTCATCTGCATCATCATCTGACCTGGTTGCGGCTTTGTGGCGCGGACAGCTATAATACGGGTGAAATCGGGCTGTGGCGCAGTAGGTAGCGCGCTACCTTGGGGTGGTAGAGGTCGTGGGTTCGAATCCCGCCAGTCCGACCATTTTAGGGCCGTCCGCAATGCGGGCGGCTCTTTTGCCGAAAGGTTGTCGCGTTCATGCGCGAACGCGGAGAGGAGTCCGATGGCGGTGGACGAGCCCGATCTGCTGACACGTTACGAGACCTACGTGAATCCTGGCCTGGCGCGCGCATTTCGTTTCATGGGGCTGTCGGCCGTGGAGCACCGCGGCCGAGGCGCGACGGTGTGGGACGAAGACGGCGTGGAATATCTCGACCTGTCCAGCGGCTACGGGGTCATCTCGCACGGTCATCTCCACCCCCGCATCGTCGCGCGGGCGCACGAACAACTGCAACGGCTGGGGATGTCCACACGCCTGCTCCTCAATCGGCCCCTCATCGAGGTGGCCCAGCTGCTGGCCGAGCTGACCCCCGGTGACCTGCAATACACGTTCATGGTCAACAGCGGCACCGAGGCTGTGGAAGCGGCCATCAAGTTTGCTCGCGCCGCGACCGGACGGACGCGGCTGGTGACCACCGCCGGTGCGTTCCACGGCAAGACCCTGGGCGCCCTGTCGGTGTCCGGGCGTGACCTGTACCAAAACCCGTTTCGCCCCTTGCTGCCCGACGTCACCCGCGTGCCGTACGGGGATCTGGTCGCGATGGAGGTGGCGGTGGATGCGGACACAGCTGCGGTGATTGTCGAACCGATCCAGGGCGAAGGCGGCGTGATCATCCCGCCTGATGACTATCTGCCCGGTCTTCGCGCACTGTGCGACCGCACGGGGGCACTCTTGATTGCCGACGAGGTGCAGACTGGCATCGCCCGCACCGGGCGTCTGTTTGCGGTCGAGCACTGGAACGTGGCCCCAGACCTCATGACCCTGGCCAAGGCACTGGGGGGTGGCATCGTGGCCGTCGGAGCGGTGGTGGGCACCGCGCGCGCCTTTTCCTTTTTTGACAGTGCGCCGCTTATCCATACCTCAACATTTGGCGGCAATGAACTGGCGGCCGCGGTGGCGGCCGAGTCCCTGCAGGTGGCGGTGGACGAGAAGCTGGCGCAGCAGGCCGCGGAAAAGGGCGCGTACCTGCTGCCCCGGCTGCAGGCCGTCGCCGCGGAGTACCCGGAAGTCATCCGCGAGGTGCGTGGCAAGGGCCTCCTGATAGGGATCGAGGGAACCCATCCCGGTGTGGGTGGTGCGCTCATGGCCGAGCTATTCG
>JBMFXK010000051.1:0-10380 GCA_049964315.1 Clostridia bacterium
CCCGGGTCCGCTGGTCGCGGACCTGCCCAAGGCACGACTCCATACCGTCTTTCGCAGGCTTTCGATCCTGACCTTAAACGACCGCGAAGGAGCGACTCTCACAGGGGAGACGGGGCCAGTCCGGATCCTCAAAGCCCTCGTGCACCTCCTGCCCCCGTCGTCCATGGTCATCCTCCGCCTGGGTGACGAGGGCGCGCTCGTGGGTTGCGGGGAACTCCCGACGCTGCGTGTTCCGGCTCGGTCCACGACCGCCCGCGATACCACCGGCGCGGGCGACGTGCACACGGCGGCGCTTCTGGCCGGCTTCGCCCGTGGCAGCACGCTGAGGGACGCGGTGAGGGAAGCCAATGCAGCCGCCTCCTGGGCGGTGGAGCGCGAAGGTCCCTCCCAGAGTCCCTCGCGGGCGGAGCTCGATCGTCTGCTCGCCGACTGGACGTAGACCCGGGTCCAGGCAGCGTCATCGGCCCCCGGCGCGGGCCAGCAGGCTGGCCATCGCGTCCGGGTTGGACGGAAAGTAGAGATGGGTGAATCCGGCCACCACCGTTTCGCTGAGAAAACCGTCCGTCCCCTCTCCACGACGGCTCCGCGTGCTCCAGGCCGCCGGGTGTGGGTCCGCCTCGACCACCCGAGAGTTGTGGAATTCGTGTCCGCGAAATATCGTCCCGGCAGGCCAGGGTCCGCCGTCCCGGGCAGATACGGTCCGGTATCCGATAGCCTGGAGCCGCGGTTCGAGCCGCATCACCGCCGGCACCAATCCCACCAGGGGGACGGACGGCCCCGATCCCACCCCGAGACTCCTGGCGAGCCAGATGTATCCCCCACACTCGGCGAGCGTCATGAGGCCGCCGGCGAGTCGGGCGCGATACCCGGCATGAGCGGTCTTGAGCTCCCGGAAGCGGGACAGAAACTCCTCGGGGAACCCTCCTCCCACATAGAGGAGGCGGGCTGCCTCCGGGATGGGATCCCCGCGAAGGGGGCTGAAGGGTAGGATCTCGGCCCCGAGCGACGCCAAGAGCTCCAGATTGGCGGCATAGTAAAAGTGAAAGGCCTCGTCCTGTGCCAGGGCCACGGGGACCGGGGGACCCGCGCGATCTGGCGCCGCAGCCGCGTCGCGGGGCAATGCCGGCGCCGACCCCGCGATGTGCAGAATCCGTTCCCAGTCCAGGGTCTCCGACGCGGCCTGCGCCGCCTGCGCCACCCGCCGGGCCAGTTCTTGGCGTTCCACCGCCGGGACCAGGCCGAGATGCCGTTCGGGAATCGCAAGGTCGGCCTGTTTCGGCACATACCCTAAGACGGGAACGCCGGTCTGGAGACGGATCGCCCGCTCCAAGAGTTGATAGTGGCCGGCACCGGCGACCTGATTCAGAATGACGCCCTGCACACCAGGAGATGCGGGGGCGTGCACAAACCCGTAAACGAGTGCCGCCGCGCTTTCCGCCATCCGCGATCCGTCCACCACCAGGATGACCGGCGCCCGGATCGTCCGCGCCACCTGAGCCGTACTGATATCCACCCCGTCCGGCGCCCCGCTGTCAAAGAACCCCATGACTCCTTCCACCACACTCAGGTCGGCGTCCCGTTCGCCGGCGGCCAGCTGCCGGAAGACATCGTCCGGACCACCCCCCATCCAGAGGTCGAGATTGCGGGCGGGTCGACCCGTCAGCGCGGTGTGATACGTGCCGTCAATGTAATCCGGTCCGACTTTGAAACTCTGCACCCTAAGGCCGCGCGCCTTTAGACCCGCGAGCAGAAGCAGCGTGAGGGTCGTCTTGCCGCTTCCACTCCAGGGCGCCGCCACCACGATCCGCCCGCGGTATGCCGCCATGAGGCCCCCCTGCCGACCGAATAGACTTGATGATAGATCCGGGCGAAAGCATGGTACAACGATCCTATTGCGTCGGGTACCCTGATGGCTCTCGGCCCCCCGACGGCCCACGTCTTCATCTGCAGGTCCGTCGCCCAGAACGAGGGACGGACAGAGGCGGGAGGAAGAGCGATTTTCATACGGCACTTTGTCGAACGATCCGGACCCTATCGAATAGCCGGCACGGTCGCATCGAAAGGCCCCGCCTGCCTGCGCGGGGGGCAGGACCACCCCGTCGGGAGACGGCCGGTCCCCGACTCCCGGCGGTGGCCGACATGACGGCCCGATCCCAATACCCCGTGCTCATCATAGGCGGGGTCCGGAGTGGAAAGAGCCGCCTGGCCGAAGCGCTCGCCGAAGAAGCCTCCGATGCCACGGGTCTTCCTGTCTGCTACCTGGCCACGGCCGAGCCGTTGGATGAGGAAATGGCTGTGCGCATCCGCCAGCATCAGGCACGCCGGCCCCCCGGATGGTCCACGGTGGAGGAACCGGTGGCGGCGGGCTCCGTGATACGGCGCGAGTCCCCCCGTCACGTCATCCTGGTGGAGTGCCTGACCCTGCTCCTCAGCAACTGGATGCGCGATCCCATGGACTGGGACGCCTTTTCGGCTCGGAGCGCGGACCTGACGGACGCCGTGCGGACATCGCCGCATCCGGTGATCCTGGTAAGCAACGAGGTGGGTCTGGGGGTCGTGCCGGCCAATGTCCTGGCACGCCAATATGCCGACTGGCTCGGCCTGTTGAACCAGCAGGTCGCGGCCGTGTGCGCCCGCGCGTTCCTCACGGTGGCCGGTGTGCCCATCCCCCTCCCCCTCCCAGCCCCGGACGGCTCCGCTCCCGCTCCCGGGGATGCTTCAGGGCTGTCTCTAGGCGATGAATGAGTTCTGGATGGCCGCGGCCGCCCTGCTCCTTGATCGGGTGATCGGCGATCCTCTCTTTCCGCCCCATCCCGTCATTCTCATGGGCCGTTACATCACCTGGTTCGACCGGCGCTTCAACCGTCCCCAAAACCCGCGGTGGAATCGCGCGGCGGGCGTCGTGCTCGTGGTCTCCGGGCTCGTGGTCTTCGCGGGCGTGCCCTTCATGGGGCTGTACGAACTCTACCGGCTGGCCGCGCCAGCGGCCGTCATCGTCGGCATCTGGCTCATCGCCACGACTATCGCCTGGAAAGGCCTCGCCCGCGCCGGAGAAAAGGTGCGCCGCGCGCTTGTCGCAGAGGGACTCCCCGAGGCGCGGGCAGCCGTCGGCGAGATCGTGGGTCGGGACACCGCCGACCTGGACGAGGCCGGCGTCATCCGGGCGACCGTGGAGACGCTGGCCGAAAACCTGGTGGACGCCATCGTGGCTCCGGTATTCTTTGCCTGCCTCGGCGGGGCGCCGTGGGCGCTCGCCTACCGGTGGGTCAACACCCTCGACGCCATGGTGGGGCATCACAGCCCCCGCTATGAAACGTTCGGTTGGGCGTCGGCGCGCGCGGACGATCTACTAAACTGGATTCCCGCCCGCATCACGGTGGGGCTCATGGCCCTGGCTCTGTATGTCGTCCGGCAGGACGCGCCAAACGCCCTGTGGACCGTCCGCCGGGACGGTCGGCGACATGAAAGCCCCAACAGCGGTCTCCCGGAAGCCATGATGGCAGGGGGTCTTCACGTTCAATTGGGCGGTCTGAACTACTACCAGGGCCAGGAAAACTGGCACCCGCTTCTTGGGGACCCCGGCGACCCCCTTGCCCCACACCATATCGCCAAGGCCGTCCGGGTCGTGGGATGGACGTCGCTCTCGCTCGTCGGCCTCCTGGTGGTGGGAGGTATCGTGGTATGAAGGCGTGGACCCGGATGAAGCTTGCGATTCAGTTTCTGACGGTGGTGCCGGTCCGTCTGTCCGCAGGGGACGTGCAGGCCGGTGATCTGGCCGCCAGCACACGGTACTATCCTTTCGTGGGCTTGGCGCTCGGTGGACTCCTTTGGGTCATGGCGAGGCTCATGAGCACTTGGACGCCGCTTCTTCGGGCCGCCCTGATGGTGAGTGTATACACCGTCCTGACGGGAGCCCTCCATCTCGACGGTCTGATGGACACGATGGACGCCATCGGGAGCCGGAAACCCGCCCGGGAGGCGCTCGGCATCATGAAGGACAGTCGTGTGGGGGCCATCGGCGCACTCTCCGGCCTCATGGTGGTGCTGATTAAGGTGGGCGCACTGTCCACGGCGGCCATGTCGTGGCCGCTCATGGTAATCGTACCGGCCGTGTCGCGCCTCGCGATGATAGGGGCGCTGGCCACGGCCCCGCCGGCGGCCCGAGAGGGCGATACACTGGCCGGCCGCTACGCGGGAAGCGTGTCCCGTACGGTCGTGGTGGTCTGGGCCCTCGTCCTCGTGGCCGGTTTGTGGGTGGCCGGAGTCGGGTGGGCGGGGACCGTCCTGGTCGCGGCAGGCCTTCTCGTCGCCGCACTTGCGTCGACGCTTCTCACCCGCCGGTTTGGCGGGATGACCGGCGACACCTACGGGGCGGTGAACGAACTGGCGGAGGTGGTTGGATGGGTACTGGCGAGCGCTTTATGAAGATTGGGCCCCAGAACGTCGATCCCGTCAGCGAGTCCTCAGAGGCCCATGGGGGGCGGGTACATGAGGTGGCCCGCCTCCGGCACGTGCCGCCTCACGCCATCTTGGATGCGAGCGCCAGCATCAATCCTCTCGGACCGCCCCCATCGGTCCTCGGGGCGCTTTCAGACCTGCCGGGTCTGCTCCGCCATTATCCGGACAGTACCCACGAGCCGGTGCGCCAGGTGCTCTCCACCGCTCTTGGCGTTCCCCGCGGTCACATTTGGTGCGGCAACGGGGCCACCGAGGTCCTGGACCACATCATGTACACCCTCCGGCCCCGGCGTGTCTTCATCCTCGAGCCGGCGTTTTCAGAGTACGGGAGAGTTGCCGCGCGTCATGGCCTTCCGGTGGAGCGCGTGTGCATGAAACCCCCGTTTCTGTATCCCGGCGACCACCTCGATGCCCGTCTGGCCGACGGCGACCTCCTGGTGTTCAATAATCCGCACAATCCGAGCGGCCGCGCCTATCCTCGCTCCGAATGGGAGCCACTGTTCCGGCGCTGGACCGACCGGGGTGTCCACATCCTGGTCGACGAGGCCTTCATGGACTTCCTCCCCGATGCCGGACGCTTTACCGCCCTGCCGCTGGCGATATCCGTGGACGGCGTGACGGTGGTGCGCTCGGCCACCAAGATTTTCGCACTGCCCGGCCTCCGCTTCGGGGCCGGGGTCGGGTCGGTGTCTCTCGTCCACGCCATCACGGCGCTCCGTGATCCCTGGAGCGTCAATCAGCTGGCCCAGGCGGCCATCGTGGCGGCCTACGGCGACAAGGCCTTCTTGCGGGAAACCTGGCACTGGGCCGAACGGGCCCGGACCTGGGCAGCCGACACCTGGGGCGCGCACCCTCGTCTCCACACCTACCCGCCGTCCGCGAACTTCATGCTGGTGCGATGGCCGACGGTCCCGCTGGCGTCTCATGCGGCCCACGCACTCTGGGAGCGCCGGGTGCTCGTCCGTCAGCTTCACGGTTCGCGCGGACTCGGAGCCCAATGGATGCGCATCGCCCTTCGGACGCCGGAGGAGAACGCGCGCATCTGGCAGATCGCCGCAGAGGTGCTCGGACGCCCATGACTGCCGGCAGGCCGAGCCGACCACAGCGCGAGACGACGGGAGGGCCCATGGCCGTCAGCATCATGGTTCAGGGGACCGCGTCCCATGTCGGTAAGAGCCTCATCGCGACCGGCCTTTGCCGGTGGCTTTCCAACCACGGTTATCGTGTTGCGCCCTTCAAGGCCCAGAACATGTCCCTGAACTCCACCGCCACGCCCGACGGGCGCGAGATTTCCTGGTCGCAGGCGCTCCAGGCCGAGGCGGCCCGTGTCGTGCCTACTTCCGACATGAACCCTGTCCTGTTAAAGCCGTCCGGCCCCAGCCGGTCGCAGGTGGTGCTCCAGGGGCGGGTCTTGGAGGAGATCGACGCGCGCGCCTACTTTATGGACCGGAAAGAGCGTCTGTGGACCTCGGTGGAAGAGAGTTACCGGAGGCTTGCCGCATGTCACGACGTGATCGTCATCGAGGGAGCCGGAAGCCCGGTGGAGATGAACCTGAAGGCCCATGACATCGTCAACATGCGTGTGGCGGAAATGGCCGACGCAGCCGTCCTTCTGGTGGCCGACATCGAGCGGGGCGGGGTCTTTGCATCACTCGTCGGCACCTGGGCCCTTCTTGAGCCGGGCGAGCAGGAGCGGGTGGCCGGTTTTGTCATCAACAAGTTTCGGGGTGATCGCACGCTGTTTCAGGAAGGTGAGCGGTGGCTCGAAGAGCGACTGGGGGTGCCGGTATGGGGGGTCGTGCCCTACCTCGACGACCTTGACCTTGAAGAGGAAGATTCTCTGGGCCTTCGGTCCCCACGCTACCGAACGCGGTCCGAACCCGAAGAGGCCACGCTCCAGATCGTGGCCGTGAGGCTTCCGTACCTGGCGAACTTCATGGACATCGATCCCCTCTTCCGCGATCCTCGCGTCGCGGTGCGCTGGGCCACCCGGCCAGGTGAGCTCCAAGCAGCCGATGCCATCATCCTGCCCGGCACCAAGAACACCATGGCGGATCTGGCCTGGCTCGACCGCACGGGTTTTGCAGCCGCCATCCGTGCGGCCCATGTGGGCGGGGCATTCGTCCTCGGCATCTGTGGCGGATATCAGATGCTGGGAGCCCGGGTGGAGGACCCCCATCACGTCGAGGGCTCGGAAGACGCCATCCGTGGCCTCGGTCTTATCAACGGCACCACGGTGCTGACACCGTCCAAGCGCACCCGCGCCGTAACGGGAGCGCTTATGCCCCCGTTTCCAGCGGGCGTGGTCCGCGGCTATGAGATCCACATGGGCACGACGGCGATCGAGGGAGCGCACCGCCCGCTTCTTCATCGAGAAGGCGGACCCGAGGGGCTGGTCATGGATGAGGGGCGGGTGATCGGGACGTACGTGCACGGCATCCTGGACAACGGGCCATTCACCGAACCCTGGCTTGCGGAGGTGGCGCGCGCGCGCCACAAGACATGGACTGCCCGGTCTCCTCGGGAAGAGGACGGGCGTGTAAGGCGGGAGCGGGCGTATGATCGGCTGGCCCTCACACTTGATGAGGCGCTCGGTCTCGCCCGTCTTGAGGAGCTCATCAGCCGGAGGCGTTGATATCCCGGCGATGAGACCAAAAGGATGAAGGACGGGACCTGCCTCAGAAACAGGTAAGACAGGAGAGTGGTGCCATGTATCCTGCACGCATTGTCTGCCTCGGTGCCGAATTGCCGGACATCTTTCACCGACTCGGTGCTCTCGACCGCGTGGTCGGCATCTCGGCGTACACAGACTGGCCGCCGGAGGCGCTCACCATCCCCAAAGTCAGTGGCTTCCGGCACGGGAGCGCGCGCCGTATCCTTCAGACGCATCCGGACCTCGTGATCCTGACCTCGGGCGTGCAGAAGCCACTGGCCGAGGAGTTGGCGGGGCATGGTGTGCCCCTCCTCCACCTCTATCCCCATCGGCTGGAAGACATGTTCAGCACCGTGCGACTTCTCGCGAGCCTCGTCGGTGAGGCGGCGCGGGCAGAGGTGATGGTGGAGGCGTGGCGTGCGGTCGTGGTGTCCTATGAGGAGCGGAGTCGCATGAGAGATCGGCGGCCTCGGGTGTACTTCGAAGAGTGGATGGACCCCCTGATTGCGGGAATCGGATGGGTCTCGGACCTCATCGAGCTGGCCGGGGGCGAGGACATCTTTCGCACCCGCGCCCTCGAAGGGCGCAGTGCCGCCGGGCGGACGTTGACGCCCGACGCCGTAGTGGCCGCGTGCCCCGACGTCATCCTCGCTTCCTGGTGCGGAAAGCCGCTGAACCGCGCGGAACTCGTGGGTCGCCCCGGCTTCAGCGAAATTCCGGCGGTGGCGCGGGACGCGGTTGTCGAGATTCCGCCCTCGATTCTCCAATGCGGCCCCCGGCTCATGGATCTGCTGCCAGACCTGGCAGACACGATCGCCACCCACGCCTGACGGGGATGCTTGGTCAGCCTTGCATCCTCGTCAGGCCCGTGTCGAGGATAACTGGTTACTTCAAAAGCCCGGGATGCAGGATCTTGATGAGCTCCCTCAGGCCCGCGACCAGTCCGAGAGACGGCTCGTTAATGTAAGAGGACTGGGGCACGGCGACAATGTGTCCCGTCCGTCCCGCCCGGGTGTCAAGAAAGCCCGGGATCTGGCGCTCCTTAGCCACCGTGGTGGCGTCGGGATCAACCAGGATGACGGACGGATTGGCGCGCACGACCTGCTCGTCCGTGACCTGCGGCCACTGGGCGGTGGAGAGTTCGGCCCCGACATTACGCGCACCCGCCATCTGGATGAGGCTGTCCAAAAACGTGTGGCGGCCCGTGGTGTAGAGCCCCCCCAGGTCATAGAATACGAGCGGGCGCCTTGAGGTCCGGGCCACCTCGCGGGTAAGCGCCGCCACCTCCTGCTTCATCCGCCGGATCAGGGTCGTGGCTCGCGCCTCGGTTCCGGTCGCCTCCCCCACGAGCTTAATGTCCCGATAAACCCCGTTTACGGACTGGGGGTTTAGGACCAGCACGGGAATGCGGAGGGTCGAAAGCCCTTTCAGGCCGGCAATCCCGGTCGTGGCCAGCACCAGCGCGGGCCGTCTGGCGACGATGCGCTCCACCGAAATCCCGGGATATGAAGGGCCGACGCTGGGAAGGCCCCGGGCCGCCTTCCCCCAGGGCGGCGGGGTGTACCCGGGCACCGACGTGTCCACGCCAACGATGTCCTGTCGGAGTCCCAGGGCATCCACGATCTCGAAGTTGGAGGGCTCCAGCACCACCAGACGTCGGGCCGGGCGTTTCAGCACTACGAGGTGGTGCAGGTCATCATAAAGGCGGATCGGGTGCGGGCCCGGCGCCGATGTGGGCGCGGCCGAACCGCAGGCGGTTAGCGCAACGAGGAGGCCCACCGACGCCAGCAGGGAGACCAATCGGAAGCGAGGGCGATACGGTGCGGGCATAATAGTCCTCTCCCTTGATCAGATCGCGGGCAGAGGCGTCCTGAGAACAATGGTCAGGCCAGCCCCAGCCACCCGCAGGGCTTGCCGAATCATGGGGTAGGTCTCCTGGCTCCGGTTCATCGCCGCCTGGCGCATCCTTCCCATGGACTGGTGGACGCACCGGCTCCCCGGTTACAGTGGCGGGCGCCGCTCAGGTCTTTCACCTGATTCCCTGTTATACACCCGATGATTGGACGGGCTAACCATAGCCTGCGCGCCCGAGGGGGTCAAGACAGCAGCTCGTCCCTCTACCACTCCGACGCCGGCCGGCTGCGGATGGCGGCAGGAATCGGGTGCTTGCTCCCGAGAACATCGGATACGGAGGGTGGGTATGACGGCCTTTTGGCCCCACGGGCTCGGTGACTCGCGCGCGGACAAAATAGGGACGGATCGGCCGGGTCATGTCCGGCTGTTTCTCATCCGGCATGGCGCCACGACTGGGAGCGCACGACACGTGCTGGCCGGGCGGACAGACGTCGACCTCTCTTCGGTCGGACGCCGGCAGGCGCGCGAGCTTGCGGCCTATCTCGCCACCTGGCCGCTTTCCGCCATCTACTCGAGTCCGCAGAAGCGGGCGCATAAGACGGCCCTCGCCGTCGCGGCAGACAGGCCGGCAACCCCTCTGATTCTTTGTGAAGACCTCCGCGAACTCGACCTCGGGATGGTGGAGGGGCTCACAGCCTGGGAGGCCTCGAGACGGTGGCCCCATCTCGTGGAGACGGCTCTTGACCAGGCCACCCGGGACTTTGCCTTTCCCGAAGGGGAGTCGTGGAGCGCCGCCGAGCGGCGTGCTCGCCGGGCACTCTCCATGATTGTCCGGGCCCACCAGGCGGGAGAGACCGTCGCCGTCGTCACCCACGGCGCCATCTTGGGTTTCGTTCTGGCCCGCTACTCAAACGAGGGCCGGGGTGCGTGGCGGCGCTATCAGCCGCGCCACGGTACGGTGTCTTCCGTCGCGGCCGGGACCCGGGAGGGAGATTTGTGGCTTCTGCCCATTGCGATTGACGTCTCTGACTTCTGGACCCGTCGTCTCCGCACAGCCGTCCTGCTTCGAAAAACCAGGCCTCCCAGTCCCGAAACTGACCATGCGTCCCGGGCATACAACATACGCTCGCGAGGTCTTCGAACTCGCCGATCAGGCTAAAGATGAGGGAGACGAAATTCACCCCCGCCCCCTCATCCAGTACAGCCGGACCCACCTCACCCACGCTCTTTTGGGCCAACCAGCTGCGCCGACACGCGCTCGGCGCCCACGGAGAGAAAGGTGCTTTCAGGATCGGCTGTAAAGCGTCCGGGCATCCTGCCGCAGGGATCGGAGAGAGCTCCGGTGCGGGCCGGCCCCGAATTCATCCCGAAAAACCACCCTGGGCGGAGTACCATACACCATGCTGCGCGCCTAG